>JBJSZR010000041.1:0-8407 GCA_046090385.1 Bacteroidota bacterium | reverse complement strand
CTCAATGGTTGATTTAGCCCACTTATACGCTTCATTAGGCAAAATATCGCGAATCAGTGTCATCACATCACTTTGCATTCCACTGATCGGTACATAGGCGATAAGTGAGAAAAGGAAAATGATAGCAGGAAAAATCGCCAGAAAAAAGCTGAATGCAAGAGACTGGGCCCTCATCACTACGGATCCTCTTTGGATACCGGTGAAAAAGAAATCACCCACATCATAAATTGGAACACCATCGAAGCCCGGCAATGCTATTCTCTTAGATTGAGTTAGCAGAAAATTGACCGGACGAGAGTTTACCAATAAACGCCTGGTTTTTTTAATCAACTTTTTTGGCGTAAGCACCTTCATATCGGACGGATCTTCATGCTGATGTCCAAACTCTTGTATGAATGAGATAATGCACCGACGGAAACATAATCTACCCCTGTTTCGGCATACTCTCGAACCGTTTGGATGGTAATTCCACCGGATGCCTCGGTCTCCATTCGATGATCGATCAATTTGATAGCGTCTCTGAGCATGGAAGGGCTAAAATTATCAAGCATGATACGTGTAGCATGCCCGGATTCAAGCACCTGTCGCACCTCATCAAGATTACGGGTCTCGATTTCAACGGCAAGGTTCAATGAATGCTCACGTTGGTAATCGGCAGTTCTTTCCAATGCATTAAGGATACCACCGGCAGCATCTACATGATTGTCTTTTATAAGGATCATATCATAAAGACCGAAGCGATGATTATGTCCACCGCCTGCTTTAACAGCCATTTTTTCAAACAAGCGGAAGTTAGGAGTCGTCTTACGGGTATCCAAAATCTTGCAACCCGTTCCATCTATACGGTCTACAAAAGCTCTGGTCATAGTGGCTATACCACTCATCCTTTGCATACAATTCAAAAGAAGTCTTTCTGCAGATAGCAAAGACCTTACCCTACCTGTAAGTTCCATGATGGTTGTTCCGGCATCAACCTTTTCCCCGTCTTTCTTATGGGTTACAATGGAAATATCTGTATCCAAGGCACGAGCGACAAGACAAGCTACTTCCACTCCTGAGATGATGCCGGGACTTTTTGCTCTTACTGAACCTATCCCTGACAGTGTTGCCGGAATTGTTGCTAGCGAAGTATGGTCTCCAAGTCCTATGTCCTCTGCCAAAGCCTGATGAATAAGTGACACCAAGGCTTTTTCATTTTCAGAAAAATTATCCATGAGCTGTTTATCGGAATCTCTTATTCGTCCTGCACGCTGATTTCCTGCAAAATGTTTTTTCCTTCGGTCTGTTGCAGATGAAAGGATACCCTGAAGTGTCGCCCATTTGAAGTAATCAAGGTGCCAATGGCAAAGGAAGCTCCTTTATTGCTTCCCTGATGAACCAGTTGAAATGACTTGGGAGGATTTTTCTGGAAAAAGTCCTTCAGCATCAACTCGGCCTGGGAAGCACTGTAATCGGCTTCTTTGTCCATCAGGGTAAGATCAACCGATTTTTCAAAGAATCCCGCAATAGTACGACTGTCACCCGTTCGGAAGGCTGAAGTTAGGATTTCAATCGGATTACTACTATAAGCCGAAATAACTGTCGACAAAAGCAATAAAGCCGATAGAGCTGACAAATTTAGAGCATAATGAATGAATCCTGGCTTTCTTTGCATAATAGACGAAAATACGGAAAAATAAAACCTTGTATGGATTGACAGTAACGTTTTTTAAGAAGTCCCTTGTGCAAACAAGTTTATATTTGTTAGGTGAATATTGCGATAATCGTAGTAGGAAAAACAGCTCCGGAGTGGGTGGCCACGGGTTTTAAGGATTACCTGAAAAGACTGGCGCATTACTCAACGATTGATCTTCGCATAGTTCCTCCTGCCGGAAATTTACCTGCCACACAAGCCATGGAGAAGGAGGGAGTATCCATCTTGTCAAAAATAGGCTCCAGAGACAGGATGATCTTGTTGGACGAACACGGAGAAGGGATGTCATCAGTTCAATTTGCCGGCTTTATTGAAAAAGCACAGCTCAATAGCGTAAGCTCTTTGGTTTTCGTAACTGGCGGGGCTTATGGTGTCAGCAAAGCAGTCAGGGAAAGAGCAGATAAGACTGTATCTTTTGCTAGATTTACCTTTACCCATCAAATGATTCGTCTGTTACTGGCAGAGCAACTATACAGGGCTTTTACAATCATTAAGGGGCAAAAGTATCATAACGATTGATCCAGAATGTTTTTCAATCTATCCTTTACAGATATCATCGTACCGCCGATTTTCTTGGCTATTTTCTACTTTCTTGCACAGCGTATCGTAAAGACGCATATTGAAAAAGAACCCTATTACCGGTTCTTCATTCCAGGTTTGTTCATAAAACTCTTTGGAGGTCTTGCCCTATGCCTCATTTATATTTTCTACTTCAAAGGTGGAGATACTCTTTTCTACTATAATGATGGTGTCGTTTTAAGCAAGCTTTTTCTGAAAGATCCGTGGCAGGCGATAAGATTTACTTTCAAGCCACTTGATGCGGACATATGGTTTGCAATGGACGATACGACTGGCTGGCTTCTATACAGTTATGATGCTCGCGCCATGATGGTCGATAAACTGACTTGGCCGATTTCATTCCTTAGTTTCAACAGTTATATCGCTACCACTTTCCTTCTGAACTTCATACTTTATTTTTCAATTTGGCGGCTTTTCAAGATGTTCGTTTATGAAATACCCGGAATCGAGCGTCAGTTCGCCTTCGCAATTTTATTTATACCCTCTGTCATATTCTGGGGGTCAGGTCTGCTTAAAGATTCCATAACCTTTGCCTGTGTAGCTCAATACACAGCTTCTTTTCATCACCTCATCAAAATAAAGACAAAAAAAACCTCCAATTTTTTCGGCCTGATTTTCAGTTCTTTTCTTTTGTTGAATATAAAACCCTATATCTTCTTTGCTCTCTTGCCAGGAACATCGCTGTGGTTCATCGGATATCGGACTTCTCAAATCAAAAACCAGTTGTTACGAACTTCATTGATCCCTATTGTCATTGTCATATCCACACTCTCAGGTTATCTGATGTTACGTGTGATCGGAGATACATTGGGCGAATTTTCAGTGAATAGGGTATTTGATAAGGCCGTAGTGACACAACAGGATCTTAAACAGGACTACTACCAGGGTTCTTCTTTCGATATCGGCGAAATCGATCCATCCATCTCAGGAATGTTATCAAAAGCTCCAAAGGCTATAAATGCGGCACTCTTCAGGCCTTACATTTGGGAATCCAATAATACGGCTATGCTGATATCCGGTCTTGAAAACCTGATTCTCTTGCTTGTTACAATCGTCATGATACTAAGGCTCCGTGGCTATTATTTATTGCTTTTGATGTTCAGACAGCACGTACTTTTCTTCAGCGTGTTCTTCAGTCTGTTTTTCGCTTTCTCCGTAGGACTTACGACTTCCAATTTCGGAAGCCTTGTACGTTACAAAATTCCAGCAATACCGTTTTTCGTTGCAAGTCTTTTCATAATCTTCAAGGAATACAACGAGATTCTTCGTAAAAGAAATGATGTCTTTCAAGATACATCAGCGCCGATTGCATCCTGAGTCTTTCGAGCAAGAATTACAGTATTGAGGTAAAGATTCTCATTGCTTGGCAAGATCATTGAGGAAATCAGACCAAGTAAGTTGAGTGGTCCGATCAAGAAAACTGTCCCAATCACCTTAATCAACTTGTTCCTGGACAACATGGTGTCATATAAGTAAGAAGCCTTGAGCTGAACTATTGTTTCAATGAAAGTGCCCGACTTTTCCAGCTTCAATACTTCAAAACCATTCCTCTCTAGTAAGTCTTTGATCCCGAAAGAAGTATATCGGGCGAAATCATTCGGCTTTTCGTGTTCCATCCATACGAACGGAAGTGTGATGAGTAAGTTTCCACCGGGGACAAGCACTCTGTTTATCTCCTTTATGAGTCGTTCAAGATGGAATACATGTTCAAATACTTCTATACTTATGACACAATCGAAGCGGCAATCATCGTATGGGATATTTATACCGTCGAATAACGCATCAATTGACTCATGAGTATGGTCGTGGGCCTCATTCTCGATATCAATCCCGATGTATTCTTCAACATTGAAAAGAGATCTATACGGCTTGTTTCCACAACCCACATCCAGTAGTCTTCCCTTACATAAATGAGCATTTGTTCTTATTCCATTGAAAACTCCTCGTTTCATGAAATAGCTCGCGTTGATGAAAAGTCCTATCAACCCAGGTTGGAATTGCTCCTGCTGATTCAGATTCTTTAATTTTTCAAGGAATGACATGGGAATCAATCTTGATAGATGCTTTCGTATATATTGATAGCTATACCAAAGTTACGTAATGTCTCAGCTTTATGGCGTGCTTTTGTCGAAATTTCCGGGTCCTTCAATAATTCATCAAGACGATGAATGACTGATAGATAGCCTGCATTATCCAGACTCTTGATAACCGCACCGATTCCTTCGGTCTCAATCAGCTGGCTGTCATCAGCAATATTTTCGGTGATAACGATGGGAAGGCCCATAGCCATATACTCTGAAACTTTTATCGGTGCACTATATTTTCTGGAAGGCACGGGGCGATATGGTGCGAATCCGAAATCACCAAGACCCATAAGTATTGGCACATCCTCATGAGGAACGAATCGTTGAACAATCACATGATCGGAAAGTCCGGCAATTTGAGACATTGTATGGATAATTTCAGGTGAAACAGGAGTCAACAACAAGACCCTGAATCGATCGCCCCAATGGTCTATTGCCGCTTTGAAAAAATCAAAACACTCTTGTTCAAGATACAAACCACCAAATTTTCCTGCATAAACTGCTACAATTCTGCCTTCAAGACCCAGGTCGGACAATAATTGTATGTTCTTGCGCTTGGATGGATGAAATTTATCCAAATCGACACATGCTGGCTTTGTGAAAGATATATTTATTACTGTCCCATATTTCTTCCTAGAGTATTCAATCATGTCAGATGTACAGCATATATGTATGTCGGCATGTCTTGACATGATTTTTTCAAAAAAGAAAAGAATCTTGAACTTCAATGACCCTGCTTTCCATGTTCCAGTTTCAAGCATGACTTCTGCATGAGGTTCGAATGAATCTAGAACCAATCTCTTTCCGGATAAAATCGAAAGCAGATACCCCAATATACCGCCTGGAGTACACCACGCATGAATTGTTCCTATACCCGATGAACGCACGATACGCAGACATTTGAAAAAAGTAGGCAACCAGCTTAAAAGTCCGAAACCGAAGGGTTTGTACTTGACTGAAATCAATTGAATGCCGTCAGACCTCAATTTAATCTTATCAGATTCGGTTATTGCCCCATTCCCGTCAGATTTTTTCTCAATGGTAAACAGATAAACAGGATAGTCAGAAGGTATTATTTGACGAATCATCCTGACATATGGCAAGGTATATGCCTGAATCAGCGCATCATTATAACTGAAATAAGTGGATATGAACACTCCTTTTCCTGGACTCATGATTTCTCAGCGCTTTCAATTTGGCTTTTAGGAAATAATCCGAAAATCAATTTCAAAAAAAGCTTGATGTGCTTAATTTTCAAACCTCCTGAATTCAAGGATTTTCTGAGGTGAAACATGGCTGCTGTGAAATCACCAGCCAGTCTAAAATGTACAGCAGCAAAGAAATCTCCTTGTGATTTTAATTTAGAAATCTCATCGGATGTAAGCCTGGTACGGGATATGATCCAATCGATGGCTTTCATTTTTATTCGGATTATTTCCGAATGATTACTCCTCATACTTCTTTCAGGATGATCATGCAGATGATAGGTGATATCATCGGTAACATAAATCCTATTATTCCTTAAATTTTCGAAATTGAACATCCAATCTTCAAGTATGGCGTAAGCCCTGTCCTGTTCAAATGGTTTCAATCCTGCATTATCTCGACGTACAGCATGGTACATTCCAAGAACGTTACCATCCAGCAATAATCTGTAATCATACCAACCTGGCTTCAATCCGCATATTTTAGGATTTTTCACCTTAGATCCTGTAATGACGTCGAACTTATTGCAAATGAAATCCGGAAAGTCGAGCCTGATTATATTCTGGTGCAATAGTTCAAGGTGATTAGCGTCGAACGTATCGTCAGAATCGACAAATACCACATATCTCCCTTTTGCATTCGAAATTCCATTGTTTCGAGCAGCTCCTCTTTCCATGTTTTCCTGATGGATGAACCTTAATCTGACTTCATCTTTTGAAATATCATTCAATATTTTCAATGTATTGTCAGTACTTCCGTCATCTATGATCAGTATCTCAAAATCAGCGAATGTTTGAATCTTCATACTCTGTATGAGTCGAGGCAAAAATTCAGCACGATTGAATGTGGCAGTAACAAAACTGAAAAATGGAGCAGGAGATGGGTTCATCTTGTGAATTTACGGGCTAAACGGATCAAACTTCCAGGAATATATTTTAATCGGAAATAAAGTTTTTGAAGATTAATTTCATAATAAAAATCGGCATCGACTTCTTTTATCATTTCAATGAAATGAATACCCTCTTTTCTTTTTGTTTGTTCGTAATAGATAATCAAATTATTGAATAGAAAAAAGCAGGTTATGCGGTTTATTTCTTTTTCATTGAAATACCGATGATGCGAATATGCAGGCTCATCCTCCAAAATCAATCCGTTTCGGATCAAAAGATGTTTCAAAGCTGCGGAGACTGAAACCGAATTCATGAATCTTGAAAATACTTTGGTCCACTCAGCACTGAATCGATCAAGTTGCCCCATACTTTTACTGGATGGATGAAGCCTGTATCGACTGAAAATATCATCTACAGATATTACTTGCATTTCCAGAGCGATTCTTGCAAATAAATCATAATCCATGGCAAAGTGCAAGGTTTCATCAAGAGAACCGACGGCTTTTAAAGCTTTTCCGGTAAAGAATGAACCCGGTTGTGGAAATGGAATTGAGCCGAAGTATCGAAGATGCAGATCGGATTGCTGAGCACCACTTACAACCGCTTTCCGGTCACGGCCGAAAAGGATGCTTCTGCCATGAAACAATCCAGCTTCTGGGTATTTTCGATACAATTCAGCGAATTTGAAAAGTGTTCCTGGTAAATAAGTGTCATCACTACAAAGCCACGTGACTAGCTCACCAGTACATATCCTAAGTCCTTTATTTATTGCAGCACTTTGACCGTTATCTTTTTCTGAAACCCAATATGCCAGTCTGTCTGAGTGACGTTTGATGATTTCAACTGAACCATCATAACTGCCTCCATCGATTACAATGAATTCAAGTTCAGGATAACCCTGATCAAGCACCGACAACATGGATTCCTCCAGAAATCTTGCCTGTTGATAGGAAGGCATAATGACGGATATGCGCGGATAATTATGCATTTGCCTTATCAAGCCTGAAAAGCACTTTCAAGCTGTCGCCTTTACCTGTCAAATCAAGGATATGATTTATGACAAATTTGAGAAGATGCATCAAACCTTTCTTTTCAAAACGTTCTTGCCAGACCCTATCTGTTTCATGGAACCCATCAGGCTTTTCCGATTTTCCATTTCTTAATGAATCCTTGATCCTTCCTATCGACACTCCGGTCGTTTTCAAACTCACAACATGGAATCCATATCGTAAAAAAAGTTTCTTTATGCTAAAAGGCGAATAATAACAAAGATGATCGGGATAGGTGATAGCTGTCCATTTCCCTTTCAGCAGAATTCTGGATATAGAATTGATATTTGGAGTCGTCACATAAACTGCCCCTTCCGGACGAATTATTTTCCTGAAGCTTTCAATTTCCTTGTTTGGATTGTTTATATGCTCAATGACCTCGAACCAGGTTATTACATCAAAGAAATCGTGCGTATAATCATCAGGATTCAATCGTCCAAACTTCATATTTATACCCTTTGATTCGCAAATCGGAATATAAAGGGGAGAAAACTCCGTTCCATGAACTTCCCATCCTCTTCTTTTTGCGACCTCCAGAAAAAAGCCTTCTCCACAACCTACATCCAGTAAACGTCCTTTTACCCTGTAGGGCTCAAGCGTATCCAGAATTTCCTCGTACCTTTTTATTGTTATGTCGGACACTCCGCCTGAAACAGGATAATTTCCATAATGGGAATTCAATTCTTCTTCACTGGGATCCTGAATGAATTGGATGAGTCCGCAGTCTTTGCAGCGCATAAGTTTTTCAGGATATGATTTCCCGAGTGACGTAAGCCCTGCAGAAGAGCAGACCTTGCAAGACGGATTTTTTTTCATGCAGCAAGGTTTTATTCAGTCAGATTGATCACCGACTGATTATTGATTCTGAGGGAAATTCGCTTTCCGATATCCTCATTCATTCTTTCG
>JBJSZR010000040.1:0-1538 GCA_046090385.1 Bacteroidota bacterium | reverse complement strand
ATGGAAGCAAGCTCAGCACTTTCAGGAAACACGCGAATCAAGCAGTCGAATGGAATGAATGGGATTGTTCTGAGCCTCGAATCTAGTTGCAATACCACTGGTTGGAGTTATCAATGGATGAGTTTTGGAGGCGGAACGTTCTCATCACCCTCATTAAAAAACACAGAGTACTATGTCCCTCCGAATTACGGTAACGAATCCGGTGAATTGATTCGTGTTCGGGCTACCGATCGCCACGGATTGGTCAGGACCGCCTGCTTATTCATTGAAAGAAATCAAGGATTGAAAAAGAGTGAATTCAAACCATCCGTAATCGCGGCATGGTCTTTTTCAAAAAGTAGGTACGAAACCCGATTTTGAGCCCCCACCTTATCGCTGAACGTGCTCCCGGCAATTATCCGGATTGCTGTTGATCACCCGGTGTATTTTTAGGCTTGTACTGTCGCTAACGTAGGTTTTAAAAACGTAATTTTAGGCGATAAACCTTCGGCCAACAACCGTACAAAAAATCATGTCTGCTACCATCAAAATCACGTTCCCAGACCATAAAATAAGGGAATACTCCTCCGGTTCAACTTCCCTTGAAATCGCAAAAAGCATCAGTGAAGGGTTAGCCCGAAACGTACTTGCGGCAAAAATCAACGGCGAAGTATGGGATGCCACACGTCCGATAACCGAAGACGCAACTCTACAGTTACTGACATGGGATGATCGCGAGGGAAAATCGACTATGTGGCATTCATCCGCCCACTTGATGGCAGAGGCTCTGGAGACCTTTTACCCGGGAGTCAAATTCGGAATCGGTCCTCCCGTAGATAACGGATTTTATTACGATGTTGATCTGGGCGAGCATGTACTTTCTTCTGAGGACTTCAAAAAGATAGAAGACAAGATGTTGGAACTTGCCAAGCAGGCCAACAGATATGTAAGAAAAGAAGTATCGAAAGCGGATGCCATCAAATTTTTCGAGGAGAAACAAGATCCTTACAAACTTGACCTCTTGAAGGAGCTTCAGGATGGTCAGATCACTTTTTATGAGCAAGGCAATTTCACTGATCTATGTCGTGGGCCTCATATCCCGGACACCGGTGCTATCAAAGCAATAAAGCTCACGAATATCTCCGGAGCCTATTGGAGAGGAGATGAGAAGAACAAGCAGCTGACAAGGATTTATGGTATCACTTTCCCGAAGAAGAGTCAACTGGATGAATATCTTCAAATGCTGGAAGAAGCCAAAAAGCGTGACCACAGGAAGATCGGCAAGGAAATGGAGATTTTCACCTTCGATGATGATGTAGGTCCGGGACTTCCACTTTGGCTTCCAAACGGAGGAGTACTCATCGAGCAATTGGAAGGTCTTGCCAAGCGTACAGAGCAGAAGGCCGGTTATCATCGCGTTCGTACATTGCCTGGTAGACAACACTTTCAACTTTGGGTCGATGTTGAGGGACGGGTACCTGGGGTAGCCGGCGCTGCGCTTTGGCCACCCCAATCTATGATAGAAATCCCCTTCGGGGATTGTGCGGGGAGGCCTGTGC
>JBJSZR010000039.1:0-918 GCA_046090385.1 Bacteroidota bacterium | reverse complement strand
ATCATCATGATCGGCGAGATCGGTGGAAGTTTGGAGGCCGAAGCAGCACGCTGGATAAAGGCGCATGGGACCAAACCGGTAGTCGGCTTTATCGCCGGACAAACGGCTCCTCCCGGGCGACGTATGGGTCACGCAGGTGCTATTGTAGGCGGACATGACGATACAGCCGCTGCCAAGATGAAGATCATGGCAGAGTGCGGAATCCATGTCTGTGATAATCCTGCTGTGATCGGTTCCACGATGGCGAAAGTGACAGGAGTGAAATCTCTTCAAAGTTGAAAAGTCAAGTTGCTGGATCGGATATTTAATAATGAATCTTAGACCATGACCTTTGAGTTCTGAACTTCAGACCACTATGAATCAACTATTATACGGCAAAACCGCACTTGTCACTGGTGCATCAAAAGGTATCGGGCGTGGTATCGCTATCGAGCTTGCAAGGCAAGGTGCCAATGTCGCTTTCACCTATCTTTCCTCGGTAGAAAAGGGACTTGCGCTTGAATCTGAACTTGCTTCTTTTGGGATAAAGTCCAAGGGCTATCGTTCGGATGCTTCTGACCTCAAGGCATCAGAGGAATTGGTAAATGCCATCGTTACGGAATTCGGCTCTCTTGAAGTAATTGTCAATAATGCCGGAATCACCAAGGATGGCTTGCTCATGCGGATGACAGAGGAGCAATTCAATGAGGTGGTGCGTGTGAATCTCAATTCGGTATTCAACATCACCAAAGCGGCGCTTCGTCAATTGCTAAAACAGAAATATGGAAGCATCATCAATCTGACGAGTATTGTCGGAGTCACCGGTAATGCCGGACAAGCGAACTATGCTGCTTCTAAGGCTGGTATCATCGGATTCACCAAATCGGTTGCATTGGAACTGGGTTCCAGAAATATCCGTTGCAATGCCATTGCTCCCGG
>JBJSZR010000038.1:0-4869 GCA_046090385.1 Bacteroidota bacterium | reverse complement strand
AAAGCACCCGTACATCCTTGCTCACCGGTATCATTCTGCACCATATTCCTGTTGCAATCGCTCTGATGACCATGCTCCTGCAATCCGGCATCCGAAAAGGCAGTGCTTTGGTTTACCTGGCAATATTCGCTGCTATGGCTCCGCTCGGCGCATTTGGAGGAAGTATCTTAAGTGAAAACTCTTCGCATGACCTATCACTCCTGTTCGACCGGTTCATGGCAGTCGTGATCGGAATCTTCTTGCACATATCGACTACCATACTATTCGAATCGTACGAGGAGCACAGGTACAACCTGTATAAGCTACTTACCATACTCGCAGGAGCCGGTCTGGCCTTGCTCACCTGATTCAATGTGAACAGGATTATTCCGTTTACCATGTTCCTTTAAACAGAACAGGCTGCCTTTCGGACAGCCTGTTCTTTTGAAATTAAAAAAATCAATTTAGGTTTTTCAAGACTTCCTTGATGGCATCCATGTTCGGCATATCACCCAACTGAGGAAGGATTTCGATATGACGGATAACGCCATCCTTATCCAATACGAACGTAGCACGTTTGGAAACATCCTTGTAGCCAAAAGCGAAATCCTGATGGACGACGCCGTAATCATTGATAGCTTGTTTATTGAAATCGGAAAGCAACGGAAATCCGATCTTATTATCCTCCCCAAAACGCTTGAGTGCAAAAAGGGTATCAACTGAAACGCCAACTGTTTGGGTATTGAGTCCCTCATAGGTGTTATAATCTTCCTGAATGCTGCACATCTCTTTGGTACAGACACCGGTCCATGCCATAGGAAAGAAGAAGAGCACGAGGTTTTTTCCGTGGAATTTTTCGAGGGTGACTTCGTTTTTGTCGGTATCGATCAACTTGAAATCAGGGGCTTTTTGTCCTACTTGTAACATGTTTGAAGATTTAGGTCACGAAGATAATGCTTGAAGGCTTCATAACGCGAAACAACATGAGTTGTTCAGGTTAAAAATGAGTTTAATGTCTGAAAATCAGGGCGACTACTCTTTTTCCTTAGCTTCATTCCAATAGACATCCATTTCTTCAAGGGTCATTTCTCTGAGTGAACGGCCTGCTTTTGCAGCCGACTCTTCCAAAAATCTGAAACGCCGAATGAATTTCCGGTTTGTCCTTTCAAGTGCCTCTTCCGGATTGATATTCTTGAATCGAGCATAATTGATAAGGGCGAAAAAAAGATCACCAAATTCCTCTGCGGCCTTATCATCCTTTCCTGCATCCGCTTCTTGTCTGAACTCCAAGAGCTCCTCTTCTACTTTTTCCCAGACCTGCTCAGGACGTTCCCAATCGAACCCGACACCACGGGCTTTTTCCTGAATCCTCATGGCTTTTATCATGGCAGGCAGTGACTTTGGAACACCACCTAATGCTGAAGTATTTCCTTCTTTGAGCTTAAGCGCTTCCCAATTTCGCTTCACTTCCTCCTCATCCTGCACTTTGACATCGCCATAAATATGCGGATGACGATGAATCAATTTCTCGCACTCGCCGTGCATGACAGAAGCGATATCGAAGGCTCCTTTCTCCTGAGCGATTTTGGCATAAAAAAGCAGATGCAACATCAAATCACCAAGTTCCTTGCGAATGGAAGGCAGATCATTATCAAGTATGGCATCGGAAAGCTCGTGAGTCTCCTCGATAGTGAGATGCCTCAATGATTCCAAGGTTTGTTTACGGTCCCAAGGACACTTTTCCCGCAGCTCATCCATTATGACGGCCAGCCTTTCAAAAGCCATGGACCTTTCGGTGGGTTCCATATTGTTTTCCATCGCAACAAAGATAGGTGTTTAAGTAGCGAATGAACATTCGACAGCTGGAGTTGTTTAGATTCCATGTCCATACATCGTTTCACCTGCAATCAGTTTTTACCCATCAGTGTCGAGGAGGCTTGGGATTTTTTTTCATCGCCTGAAAATCTTCAGCTGATCACACCACCACGTATGAATTTCAAGATCACTTCCGAGAATCTTGAAAAAAAAACATATGCAGGACAGATAATATCCTATCGGGTATCACCTTTACCAGGATACCGCACGACATGGGTGACAGAGATCACCCATGTACAAATGCCTGATTTCTTTGTAGATGAACAACGCAAAGGACCTTATTGCATGTGGCACCACCAGCATCACTTCAAAAAAGCTGATGGAGGAGTCAATATGACCGACATTGTCCACTACGAAATACCTTTAGGGCCGATCGGAGATTTGATGAACAGCATCATGGTCCGGAACGAGATCCATAAAATCTTCGAGTACCGTAAAAAGAAATTGGAAGAACTTTTTTCCCGTAAATGAAAAAAGCCGTCCGAAATGCGGACGGCTGATGGGTTTGGGATTTGAATTATTTCAGTTGAGTTTATAGGGCACTACCAACTGGAACTCCGGAATCCTGACGAAGAATTCCTTTTTATCGATCAACCTTTCCATCAGGTAAGTACCGAACATCTTTCCGATTTCAGAATCAAGATTGCAACCGGAAACATACTGGTAGGATTCTCCGGTAGCGATGATAGGATTCTCTCCTACCACTCCCTCGCCTTCCACCTCCCTGTTGTGCGCACATGCATCCATGATAAACCAATGCCTGCGCTTCAGTTGAATTGAAAAATCGCTGTTGTTAGTGATGGTTATCCTGTAAGCGAACACATGCTGGTTAAGTTTGGGAGTGCTCTGGTCGGGACGGTAAAAAGTCTCTACACTTACTTTGACTCCGGATGTGACTTGTGTTATCATCTTATTTCCTTCAATCGGAACGTTTCAAAAATAGGAAAGGAGAATTCAATTTTCCTCTTTTTTTGAGCAAATAATGGATAAAAAGGGGTGAACGAACGGGAAAAAGGGTTGAACGGGTGATTCCTTGGCGCTTAAGCGTCCAAACCACTCATTTTTTCAAAAACTTCTTCCCATTCCGATGTCACATTCCCGATGCGGGACTCCAGCTCATTGAACTGTTGCATCATTTGTTGGAACCGACCCGAGTCGCTGTAAACTTCAGGCAGTGATAACTGGGACTCCAATTCTGATTTATGCTGGTTCAATCTTGTAAGCTCTTGATCAAGGCGATCGAAACGTTGCTTGAGTTTTTTAGCCTCTTTTTTTTCATCTTCACTGATTGTTTTCTCGACCTTCTTAGGCTCCGGCTTCGCTACTTTGGGTTGCTCCTGCCTCAAGGATTTCCTGGCTGTCTGCTCACGTTGCCACTGCTCGAACTCTTCATAGTTTCCGGGATATTCCTTGAGTTGTTGATCCTCGATCCACCAGATCTTGTTGGCTATACAAGAAAGAAAATGGCGGTCGTGCGATACTACGATGAACGTACCTTCATAATCTTCCAGCACTTCGATAAGTATTGATACGGAATGCATATCGAGGTGGTTGGTTGGCTCGTCACGGATGAGAAAATTGGCCTCGGTAAGAATGGTTTTTGCAAGAGCCACTCGGGCTTTTTCGCCACCAGAAAGGACCGATATCTTTTTAAAGACATCATCACCGGAGAAAAGGAATGCGCCTAACAAGGCTCTCAGCTCGGACTCCTTCCGATCAGTCGCCCAGTCTGACAGTTCGGTGATCAGATCGTTTTGAAGATGCAATGATTCCAACTGATGCTGGGCATAAAATGCAGGATGAACCTCGTGCACCGCTTCTGCGGCACCTTTATAACTCTCGCTTCCATTGATCATTCGCAACAAGGTGGACTTACCCTTTCCGTTTGCGCCGATCAAAGCGATCTTGTCGCCACGCAGTATGGTGGCATTCGTGTTTTTAAGCAAATGCAGTTCGCCGAATGACTTTTCCAGTATATCCAATGCAGCAACTTTCTTTCCCGGCTGACGATTGATGGCGAATCTGACTCGGATTTCAGGTCCGTCGTCTTCTATTGCATCGACCTTTTCAAGTTTGTCAAGCATCTTGATCCGCGACTGAGCCATTTTGGCTTTGGATGCCTTATAACGAAAACGGTCTATCAGTTTCTGTTGCTCCTTGATATATTGCTGCTGATTGCGGTATTGGGCATCCTGTAACTCCAGTCGCTCTGTTTTCTGCTGTATGTAGTCAGAGAAATTGCCGCTATAAAGGGTTATTTTTTGTTGTGCTATCTCAGCGATCTTGTTTACGATACGATCCAGGAACCATCGGTCATGCGACACGATAATCACCGTACCTCGGTATTTCTGCAAAAACTCCTCGACCCATTGAATGGATGGGAGGTCAAGGTGGTTAGTTGGCTCATCTAGCAAGAGCAAATCGGGTTCACGTAGAACGATTCGAGCCAACATGACTCGCATACGCCAACCGCCGGAGAACTCCTTATAAGGACGTTGAAGATCGGCAGTGGAGAAACCAAGTCCTTCCAACATAGCGGCGGTACGTTGCCGGAGTCTGTATCCGTCAAGTTGCTCGAAACGTTCCTGAAGGTCATGCAACTTTTCCAAGATGACCTGGGACTCATCACCATTTTCGATCTTGATAAGTGTATCAGCGATCTGCTTTTCCACGGTCAAAGCTTCCTCGAAAGCACTTAAGGCGACCTCTTCGATGGGAGCATCGGTTGAGAAACTGAGTAAATCCTGGTTCAGAAATCCGAGAGAAAGTCCCCGGATAGCATTGATCTCGCCGCTTTCAATGGAGTATTCCCCATTTATTATACGCAACAAGGTGGATTTACCGGTTCCGTTTCTACCTACCAACCCGATTTTCTCACCGGGATTGATCTGCCATGAGGCGTTCCGGTAAAGATATCTCCCCCCGAATTCAAAATTGATGTCGTTCAATGTAAGCACGGTTACAAAGGTCAGGATTTGAAGGAGAATGACGAACAAAGTCTGACAATCTTTTAAA
>JBJSZR010000037.1:0-612 GCA_046090385.1 Bacteroidota bacterium | reverse complement strand
TCAAGAAGTCCGAAGACATGATCGAATCCTTCCATGTTGCCGAACCAGGGATCAGGCACTTCCATATCCTGACCTGGATACAATACATCCAGCATCAAACGGACTTTCCTGTGATGAACTTCGTCGGTAGCCAAACTCAACACATTTCTTCGGTTGGAGGTATCCATCACGAATATGAAATCGAAACGGTCGAAATCCTCTGCAGTGAACTGCCTGGCTGCCAATGAAGAGATATCCACACCATTCTTGCGTGCAGTGGAAATAGCCCGTTCATCAGGTGCTTCGCCAATATGATAATTGCCTGTACCGGCCGAATCGACCGATGCGGGAATGTTACGAGCAGTAAGCTTGTCACGCAAAATGCCCTCAGCCATCGGCGAACGGCAGATATTACCCAGGCATACCATCAGGATCTTCATAAGAGTGGATGTTGATTTTATCGTTCACTCGAAGGTCGCACGTAAATACCTTTACAAATACTGTTCAATCGGAAGGATGTCAACGGCGCATTGTCGAAAATCGTCATCCCCTGTTGACCCTTATCCGAACGGTTTGGAGAAAAAAAGAAGGCTGCCTTTTCAGACAGCCTTCTCTATATTGATTTGGAATTTT
>JBJSZR010000036.1:0-2233 GCA_046090385.1 Bacteroidota bacterium | reverse complement strand
CTGAGTCGACTGCTGTGTCGCAGGTTATTCAATCAGATGAGATCATCAAGGCACGTAAACTGGTCAGAGAAGTTTACATGGATGAGAAAATCGAAAAATACATCCTTGATATCGTTTTCGCCACGCGCTTCCCGCGTGAGGCTAACCTTGGCAAACTGCAGCAGCTGATCAGCTTCGGAGGATCACCGCGTGCGAGCATCAATCTTGCACTTGCATCTAAGGCGTATGCTTTCATCAAGCGCAGAGGCTATGTGATCCCTGAAGATGTACGCGCCGTTTGTCATGATGTTTTACGCCATCGCATCGGACTCACCTATGAAGCCGAAGCGGAGAACGTGACCTGCGACCAGATAATCAATGACATTCTGAATGCTGTAGAAGTGCCCTGATCGGAATCGGGATGGAAACGACGGAACTGCTCAAAAAGGTACGCAAGATCGAAATCAAGACGCGTGGATTATCAGCCCATATTTTTTCGGGCGAATATCATAGCGCCTTCAAAGGACGAGGCATGGCCTTCAGCGAAGTGAGAGAGTACTCGCCTGGCGATGACATACGTGCCATCGATTGGAATGTCACCGCCCGTTTTGGAAGCCCTTATGTGAAAGTGTTCGAGGAGGAGCGTGAGCTGACGGTCATTCTTCTTGTGGATATGAGCCGATCAGAAGAATTCGGAACAAGAAAACAATTCAAACGGGACTTGGTCACGGAACTTTGTGCCGTTCTTTCCTTTTCCGCTATACAAAACAATGATAAGATCGGTGTGATTTTCTTTACTGACCGGATTGAAAAATTCATACCACCCAAAAAAGGAAAGTCCCACATACTGCGAATCATCCGCGAGTTGCTTGATTTCGAGCCTGAGCACAAAGGGACCGATCTCAATGCAGCGCTCGCTTACCTGACAAATGCCATCAAGAAGCGAAGCATCTGTTTCATCTTGTCCGATTTCCTTGCAACGGGATATTCTGATGCGCTTAAACTGGCAAATCGAAAACATGATGTCGTGGCATTACGCATAAACGATCCTGGTGAGCAACAACTTCCGGATGTCGGAATCATCAGGATGTACGATCCTGAAAGCGGAATAAAAAGACTTATTGACACATCCGATCCGAATATCAGGTCAGGATTCCATGAAAACCTTAAACGGTTTGAACGAGAGTTCAAGGAAACTCTTGCAAGCGCAGGTGTAGATGTCGCAGAATTGCATACTGATCAGCCTTACATACAATCGTTAATGAGGCTTTTCAAAAAAAGAGGGAGGAAATAATACATGGGAAGCAGTTTTTTTCGCAAAATCCTCATCGCTTTCGGAATCCTACTTACTCATGTGGCGCAAAGCCAAGTGAAGGTCAGCAGTACAGCTGACACCAACATCATCCGGATCGGCGAACAGATAGGTATAAACCTTAAAGCGACTGTACCGATAGGCAATTCGCTCTCCTTTCCTTTAATCGGAGATTCTATCCGTAAACTGGAAGTTGTTGAAAGAGGTAAAATCGATACGCTTTCTAAAAAGGATGCAGTGAACCTGGAACTGATCCAGAGAATAACCATAACCGCATTCGATTCCGGCTTCTATGTTTTGGAACCTTTTAAATTCATTCTAAACGGTAAAGACACCCTAAGTACGGAGGCGCAACTTCTTGAGGTTCGCACAATACCGGTTGATACGACTAAATCCATAAAGGACATCAAACCGATTATGGAGCCTCCTTTCGATTGGAGGACGCTCCTTCCCTACCTGCTGGGCTTGATGGTTGCAGCAATAGTGGCCTATTTCGGCTACAGGTACTATCAGAATTCCAAAAAGAAGCAAGCTGCACCTGCCACCAAGCCAGTCCCTACAAAACCGCCTCATGAAACAGCGCTTGAACAGTTGCAGGAACTTGAAAGAGAGAAGTTATGGCAGCAGGGAGCTTACAAGGCATATCATATCAGATTGACAGAGATCATCCGTGAGTACATCGACGGACGTTATGGTATCAATTCCATGGAGATGACGACCGATGAAACCATATCTGCACTTGAAACTGCTAAGATTCGGGGAGAATTGGTACGACCGCTGGAGCAGTTGCTTCGTCTGGCCGATATGGTGAAATTCGCTAAAGCGATACCCGTTGGTCCGGAGAACGAAGCAAGTATCCTTAGTGCAAGGGAATTCATCCGTATGACAACACCGTTTGAAAGTCCGAAGGAGGTTCAGTCATGATAGATGGTATCCGGTTTG
>JBJSZR010000035.1:0-1490 GCA_046090385.1 Bacteroidota bacterium | reverse complement strand
CTCTGCGGTCTATCCGGCCAATCTTTTCCAGTATATCGATAAAGCGCTCGCGCTCGGTTTGCCTTCGCCTGCCAATGAGGTTTTCCTTTTCATGGTCGGCTTCTATCTTCTCTTATTGTGCCTGCGTGTAGAGCCGTTGGTCGCCGTACTGGGTTCCGTTGCATTCGCCTTCAGCAGTTATTTTTTCATCGTCATCGAAGCAGGACATAATTCGAAAGTACATGCCATCGCGTATATGGCACCAGTGATAGCTGGAATCATCATGACCTACAGAGGTCGTTTGCTGATTGGTTCGGCACTTACCGGACTTGCGCTGGCCCTTGAACTTTATGCGAATCATCTGCAGATAACCTATTACCTCCTTATGGTGGTGCTGTTGTTGGGAATTGCAGAATTGTACCGTTCGGTCCGTGAAAAGCAATTGCCTTACTTCCTGAAAGCGACGGGTGTCTTGATTGTAATGGCGTTACTTGCTGTCGGCTCGAATATCACCAACTTGCTGGCAACCCAGGAGTATGCCAAATATTCTACCCGCGGCCCATCCGAACTTACTTCCGATAAAGCCAACAAGACCAGCGGTCTGGACCGTGACTATATAACGGATTGGTCATACGGTATAGGGGAGAGCTTTACGCTGGTCGTTCCTGGATTCAAGGGTGGAGCAAGTGAGCCCATTGCCAATAACCATCGCGATGCACTAAAAGATGTAGATAGTCAGTACCGCGACGGGGTTGCCCGATTCGGTGCATATTTCGGAGATCAGCCGTTCACCACCGGGCCTGTTTACGTAGGCTGTATCGTAGTGCCGTTCTTCATCATCGGTTTGTTCGTAGTGAAAGGCCCGATCAAATGGTGGCTGGCTTCCGCCACCTTATTGTCACTTTTACTCAGCTGGGGTCGCCACTTCATGGGGCTGACGGATTTTTTCCTCGATCATGTTCCCGGTTACGACAAGTTCCGTGCTGTTTCCATGATTCTTGTAATTGCAGAATTCACTATGCCTTTGCTTGCGATTCTTGCACTCGATGCACTTATCAAAAATACTTCCGCTTCCGAAAAACCATCCAATGGTTTCATGGCTGCCGGTATCGGTACCCTTGCTATCATTTTCTTTATCGCTTTCATCCCTGATGCATTCACATCTTTTTATTCTTCATCCGAGTATGATCAGGTAGCTCAATCTGTCAAGGAGCAGAATTTACCACCCGGCACTTTGGACAGTTTCTTCGTAGAAGTGTCTAAAGCCCGCCGATCGATCCTTGTTCAGGATGCGTGGCGGTCATTCGCTTTCGTACTGATCGCCTTCCTGTTGACTTTGTCATTTCTTCGCTTCCGCTTCAACAAGTCTTACCTTATCATACCCCTCGTGCTGTTGGTAATCATAGATCTTGGGACTGTCAATGCCAGATATCTTTCGGATGATGATTTTCAACGAGTAAAAAAGAACAATGACCCGTTTCCGATGACGGCTGCTGACCAATACCTTGAGC
>JBJSZR010000034.1:0-9624 GCA_046090385.1 Bacteroidota bacterium | reverse complement strand
GGCAATCTGTTGTTCCTTTCTGGAGTTGGTCCCAGAGAGCGTGGCACCAAGAAGATTCCGGGAGTGGATCTTGATCATCCGTATATAACGTTTGACAACTCTTATATCGAAACTTGCTGGTTTTTGCTCAAGCGACTTCATGAAAAAGGCTTGTTATACAAAGGATTCACCATTCAGCCTTTTTCACCTGCCGCGGGTACGGGACTCAGCTCCCATGAATTGAACCAGCCGGGTACTTATAAATCTGTCAAGGACACTACAGTGGTCGCTATGTTTCACTGTAAGGATGATTTGGGCCTTGGGCGAGACGATATCCATTTTCTTGCCTGGACGACTACTCCCTGGACGCTACCTTCCAATACAGCACTGGCCGTCGGAGCCAAAATAACCTATGCCGCTGTCGATACCTTTAATCCTTACAGCGGTCAGCGCACAGTAGTAGTGATGGCCCAAGACCTTCTTGGAAAATATTTTTCCGAGAAAAATGCAGCATTGTCTTTCGATGATTTCAAGACCGGTGATAAGGCAATACCATACAAGGTATTGAAGACTTTCAAAGGGGATGAGCTCGCTGGTATGCGATACCAGCAGTTGTTACCATATGCTCAACCGACTGACGGAGATGCCTTCAGAGTTGTCACGGGAGATTTCGTAAGTACGGCTGCTGGAACAGGCATCGTACATATCGCGCCCAGTTTCGGTTCGGATGATTTTCGGGTTGCCAGGCAGCAAGGAATCGGTTCGCTAACATTGGTCGACCGGCAAGGGCGCTTCACTGCGGAGGTGAGTGATATGGCAGGTGAATATGTAAAAGAATCATATCTCACCGATCAGGAAAAAGAGGAATCTCTGAAAAATCAGGGCGGGGAGAAATATCTGACAGTTGATGAACGAATCGCCATCCGTTTGAAGAAGGAGGGCAAAGCGTTCAAGGTGGAGAAATACGAGCACAATTACCCTCATTGTTGGCGCACCGACAAGCCTGTCCTTTATTATCCGCTCGATTCGTGGTTCATTCGCACTACTGCGATCAAAGATCGTATGGTCGAACTTAACAAGACGATCAATTGGAAGCCCGAAGCGACCGGAACCGGACGGTTCGGTAATTGGTTGGAGAACCTTGTCGATTGGAACCTTTCTCGCTCCCGTTACTGGGGAATTCCGTTGCCTATCTGGAGAACGGAGGATGGCACCGAGGAGATCTGTATCGGCACAGTGACTCAGTTGAATGAACAAATCGAGAAGTCGGTGAAAGCCGGCTTCATGAAAGAAAACCCCTTGAAGGGAGAAACGGATACAACATCAAAGGAATTCAGCTTTGATCTTCATCGGCCGTATGTCGATCAAGTAGTGCTTGTTTCTTCCTCCGGAAAGAAAATGGAGCGCGAAACAGACCTTATCGATGTCTGGTTCGACAGCGGTGCTATGCCCTATGCTCAATGGCATTATTTAGGGGAGAAAGGCGAAATGCCATTCGGCTCCAAACCAGCATTTCCCGCCGATTTCATTGCAGAGGGTGTCGATCAGACGCGCGGTTGGTTCTTTACGCTTCATGCACTGGGTGTCATGCTTTTTGATTCGGTCGCATTCAAAAACGTCGTGTCCAACGGGCTGGTGCTCGACAAGAATGGCAACAAGATGTCCAAGCGTCTTGGTAATGCAGTTGATCCGTTCGAGACTCTTTCCAAGTATGGCCCCGATGCGACGCGCTGGTATATGATCAGTAATGCCCAGCCTTGGGATAATCTAAAGTTCAATCCGGAGGGTATTACCGAAGTTCAACGCAAGTTCTTCGGAACACTTTATAACACCTATTCTTTTTTCGCGTTGTATGCCAACATTGACGGATTTATTTACAATGAGCAGGATATCCCCGCTTCCCGTTTATCGGAACTTGATCGCTGGATTCTCTCAGAACTGAACTCTTTGATAAGTATCGTAGATGACAGCTATGCAGAATATGAGCCGACTCGCGCGGCAAGGGCAATTTCTGATTTTGTCACAGAGCACCTTAGCAATTGGTACGTTCGATTAAGTCGTCGTCGTTTCTGGAAAGGCGACTATACCGAGGATAAGATCGCAGCCTATCAGACGCTTTATACGTGTCTTGAAACCGTTTCAAGGCTCATGGCGCCGATAGCTCCATTTTATGCCGACCAGCTTTTCCGCGACCTGAATGATTGTACCGGACGCGAGAAAAACACTTCGGTGCACCTCGCTGATTTCCCGGCCAGCCATGCCTCCATGATTGATTGCGAGCTCGAAGAACGTATGGAGCTCGCTCAAAAAATCTCATCTCTTGTACTCTCACTTCGAAAAAAAGTGAATATCCGTGTCCGTCAACCACTCAAGCGCATCCTTTTGCCGGTTACCGATGAAAAGTTCCAGTCACGTGTCGAGGAGATCAGCGACCTGATTCTTGCCGAGGTGAATGTGAAAAGAATCGAATATATCACGGATACAGCAGGAATACTCATCAAAAAAATCAGACCGAATTTCAAGATACTAGGCAAAAAAGCAGGTGCGTTGATGAAAGACTGTGCCAATGCTATCGCATTGATGAACCAGGAAGACATACTCTGCATGGAGCGCGACAGCACCTTCCGGCTACCCGTGAACGGACAAATCGTGGTTCTTGAATTGGAGGATGTGGAAATACTTTCGGAGGATATTCCCGGTTGGCAGGTCGCTTCCGAAGGACGGTTGACTGTAGCGCTCGATGTGACTATTTCGGAAGAATTACGCCAGGAAGGTATTGCCCGTGAACTCATCAACCGAGTACAAAACCTGCGAAAAGACCGCGGTTTTGAAGTCACAGATCGCATTGATTTGCAGATTCTTAGCCACGATGCACTTCTTGAATCTGTCCTAAGCAATAAAGAGTATATTTGCGCCGAAATTTTGGCGGCGTCCCTCAATCTGGTCGAACAACTGGAAACCAATGAAGCCGTTGATGTAGAGGTCGATGATTCCATAAAAACCAGGATTTTGATTACAAAACACCTTTCGAAAGGGATTTAAATCCAACACAGTCATGAGTAAGAAGAAAACAAAGGCAAAGCCAGTTGCGAAGAAAACAGCAAAGCCAGTGAAGAAGGCGGCGCCGAAAAAGCCGGCAGCTAAGAAACCAGCCCCCAAAAAGGCAGTTGCCAAGAAATCCGCTCCCAAAAAACCGATAGCGAAGAAGCCGGTGGCCAAGAAACCAGTGACAAAGAAGCCGGTGGCTAAAAAGTCTGTCACAAAAAAGGCCGTTGCCTCCAAACCGAATGCTCCTAAAAAGCCGGTAACAAAAAACACCGCTGTGAAACCGGCTCCTACAAAACCTGTAGCTGCAAAACCTATAGCTGCAAAACCTGCTCCAGCCAAAGCCACTGCTTCCTCAAAGAAGTCTGAGCCAAAACCGGTCAAAATGCCTGAGAAGAATCCGGTTCTTCCTCCGATGCCTCCTCCTATTGTACCAGCCATCAGCAAATCACCTTTGGCTCCTACAGCAAAAATCACGCATGAGGATCCTAACAAGACCCGTTATTCAGATGCTGAACTGGATGAGTTCCGAGTGATCATCGAGAACAAATTGGAAGAGGCCCGTCATGAGTTGACGAATTTACAAGCTCAACTTACAGCGGCAAACGAGCATGGCACGGATGATACTGCCAACACTTTCAAAATGTTGGAAGACGGTTCTGAGAGCCTGGCAAAAGAAGAAGCAGGACAATTGGCTGGTCGTCAGAAAAAATTCATTGAGCAATTGGAGAACGCTCTTATCCGTATCGAAAACAAGACGTACGGAATCTGTCGTGTTACCGGAAAGTTGATTCCTAAAGAGCGTCTGCGTGCCGTGCCACATACGACCCAGTCCATCGAGGCGAAGATCAATCAGTACCGCGACTGATCTGTTTCCTTCACAAAAAATTCAGTCGGCCTTCTTGCAGAGGCCGATTTTTTTTGATTCATCCATCCAATGCCGGATACTGACTTGTCTGCGACTCGATTTTTCGATGTATTTTTAGCCTTATATGCTTACTGAATCCGTAACTAAAAAACGGCTCTTTTTATCAGCCGCTATCCTTTTTTTGATTCTGCTGATCGACCAGTGGTCGAAGTGGTGGGTGAAGACGCACATGTACCTTGGAGAGGATTTCCGGGTATTGGGCGATTGGTTCCACATTCATTTCACAGAAAACTACGGCATGGCTTTCGGTTTGGAATTCGGCGGAAGCGCCGGAAAATTTTTCCTGAGTGGCTTCAGGATTCTTGCTTCGTGCGCCATCGGCTGGTATATCGTAAAACTAGCCAGGGAGAATGCACCTGTGAGTACGGTCATTTCATTCACTTTGATCCTTGCAGGTGCGATAGGTAACATCATAGATTCTGCATTTTACGGAGTGCTTTTTTCTGATAGTATCGATGGGCTTGCAACGCTGTGTCCTCCAGAAGGCGGTTATGCAGGCTTTCTTCAGGGAAGGGTCGTGGACATGCTGTATTTTCCATTATTCAGTGGTACTTTTCCTGAATGGTTGCCGTTTTGGAGCGGAGAACCGTTCCTTTTTTTCAGACCAGTTTTCAATATCGCGGACAGCTCCATCACGCTTGGTGTGATCGTATTCCTTTTCACCCAGCGAAAACAGGTTGAAGAAAAACAAGAAGACTCGGGACCAATAGCGCAGTGATTTTTATAATTCATTTTAATCAGTATTCATTCATGAATAAAATCACCTTATTCATTTTGATTTTCCTCGGATTCCGTTCCCAGTCGCTTGCTCAATCCGCTGATAGCGCGGCTCTCCGTACCATATATACAGAGACCCTTGCGAACTCCCGAGCGTATGACTGGTTGCGTGAATTGTGTAATCAAATAGGAGGCCGATTGAGCGGATCGCCAGAAGCGGCTCAAGCCGTAGAATGGACGCGCAAGACAATGATCGAAGCGGGAGCTGATTCTGTATGGTTGCAAGAGGTCTGGGTACCACACTGGGTTCGAGGTGCAAAGGAATCCGGCGTCATCATCGACAAGACCGGCCATCGACAGTCAGTACCGGTGTGTGCGCTTGGAGGATCTGTCGCTACACCTGGCAAAGGTGTTAATGCAGTCGTGGTGGAGGTTAAGAGCTTTGAGGAGCTGGAGAAACTAGGAAAGGATAACATAGAAGGGAAGATCGTTTTCTTCAATCATCCTTTCGAAACAAAGCATGTGAATACGTTCAATGCGTACGGTGAAGCGGTTGCCTATCGGTGGAAAGCACCTTCCATGGCCGCAAAGTACGGCGCAGTCGCCTCCATAGTACGATCTATGACATTGGCTCAAGATGACAATCCGCATACCGGATCCATGCGTTACGCTGATACGCTTGTGAAAATCCCGTGCTGTGCCATCTCTACGAATGGAGCCGATCTGCTGAGTGGCATCATCCGTGCAGACAAGGAGACACGTTTTGAGTTAAAGATGAGTTGCGAAACGCTTGATAGTGTACTATCCTACAATGTGATCGGGGAAATACGTGGAACGGAATTCCCGGAGGAGTATGTCGTTGTCGGAGGACACCTTGATTCATGGGATACCGGTGACGGGGCGCATGATGACGGCGCCGGCGTCGTGCAGTCAATCGATGTTTTACGGACATTCAAAGCACTCGGTTGGAAGTCCAAACGTTCTATCAGAGCTGTTGCATTCATGAATGAAGAGAACGGAACAAAAGGCGGAAAGAAGTATGCTGCCGATGCCGCACTGAAAAAAGAGAAACACGTAGCTGCCATTGAAAGCGATGCCGGTGGGTTCACACCCTTCGGATTGGGATTACAGATGAATGAGGACAAGAAGAAACTGGTTCGTCGCTGGCAGCCCCTGTTCCAGCCATATAATATCTGGAATTTCGAGGAGGAGCATGGAGGCGCGGACATCGGTTATCTGCAAGAAAGTATCGGCACTCCTCTGATCGGACTGGTCATCGAATCGCAACGATACTTCGATGTGCATCATGCACCAATCGACACCTTCGAGCTGATCAATAAACGTGAGTTGTTGCTTGGCAGTGCTACCATGAGCTCCATAGTCTATCTTTTGACCACTTACGGTCTTTGATCCGAACCTCTCCGATGCAGGAGAATGGACATATCACCTCCCAGCTTCAAGTGCTTCCGGACCAGCCGGGAGTATATCAGTTTTATGATAAGGAAGGGAAACTGCTTTATATAGGCAAGGCGAAGTCGCTTAAAAAGCGCGTGAGTTCCTATTTCCAGAAAGATCGTCACGAAAGTGGCAAGACGGCAGTGATGGTGAAGAAGGTTTTCGAAATCCGCACCATAGTTGTGGATACGGAAATGGATGCGCTTTTGTTGGAGAACAACCTCATAAAGAAACATCAGCCACGGTACAATGTAAGTCTGAAGGACGACAAGACATACCCATGGATATGTATCAAGAACGAACGTTTCCCCAGAGTATTCTCTACGAGAAAGATGATAAGAGACGGCTCCGAATATTTCGGTCCTTTCACTTCCGGCAAGATGGTCTCCACGCTGTTGGAGCTCGTGAGTAAACTTTTCAAGCTCAGGAATTGCAATTTCTTATTGAGTGAAGAGAATATTTCAAAAAAGAAATTCAGGATCTGTCTGGAATATCAGGTGGGAAATTGTTTCGGCCCTTGTGAAGCACATCAGACAAGTCAGGATTATGATGCTTCTATCCAACAGATCCGTCAGATACTGAAGGGGAACATCCAGATGGTCATAAGCCATCTGCAGACGCTGATGAAAGAGCATGCCACAGCTTATCGCTTCGAAGACGCCCAAGCCATCAAGGAGAAGCTAGATGATCTGGAAAAATACCAACGCAAATCCGTCGTGGTGAATCCCTCGGTTCACAATGTCGATGTATTTTCCATCAAAATGGACGGCGATACGGCCTGTGTAAATTTCCTGCGCGTAATGAACGGCTCCATCATTCAAGGCCATACCGTTGAAATGAAACGCAAGTTGGATGAAACAGAAGCGGAATTATTGGAGCTTTCGATTGTGGATCTTCGAAATCGTTTTTATTCGGATGCGTCAGAAATCATACTGCCGTTTACTATGGACCTTTCACTGCCGGGAGTCGATTTCACAGTGCCTAAAATTGGGGACAAGAGGCATCTCTTGCTGCTGTCTGAAGCCAATGTACGAAACTACCTTCGCGAGAAACAGCTACAAATTGAAAAACAACATCCGGAAAATAGAGCGCTTCGTCTCATGGAAACCATGAAGAAGGATCTGCGCTTGCTCGAGTTGCCCCGTCATATAGAATGTTTCGATAATTCCAATTTCCAGGGAGCGTATCCTGTTGCTGCAATGAGTGTTTTCCGTGACGGCAAGCCATCCAAAAAGGATTATCGTCATTTCAATATAAAGACGGTTGAAGGTCCGGATGATTTTGCCAGTATGGAGGAGGTGATTCAACGACGCTACAGTCGTATGCTGGAAGAAGCCCGGGAGCTTCCCCAGCTGATTATCATCGATGGCGGAAAAGGACAATTGAGCTCGGCAGTTAGCAGTCTTGAAAAGCTCGGGTTACGAGGCAAGATCGCGGTGATCGGTATCGCTAAAAAACTGGAAGAGATCTATTATCCCGATGATCCTTATCCCTTGTATATCGACAAAAAGAGCGATACGCTTCATATCATTCAGCAGTTACGCGACGAAGTGCACCGATTCGGAATCACGCACCACAGGAAGCGCCGTGACAAAGGCACTTTGAAAACCGAATTGAACGATATTCCCGGCATTGGCGAATCCACTGCAACAGCGCTACTAAGGACTTTCAAGTCCGTCAAACAGGTACGGGAAGCCGAAATGGATGCACTTTCAGATGCGATAGGAGCTTCGAAAGCGAAAAAGGTGTTTGATTATTTCAGACAGGAAAAATCAGAAGGAGGATGATTCCCGGAAATAACGTGCATCACTTAAGCTGGTCACTCAGTAATTTCATTTCAATCCGGGGCGCTATTTTTTCATAGAGCATGCGATGAACAGAATCGGTTATCGGCATGTACACCCCGTATCGTTTGTTGAGCTCATGTATGCATTTGGTCGCATAATAACCCTCGGCCACCATGTTCATCTCCAACTGGGCGGCTTTTACCGAATATCCTTTTCCGATCATGGTTCCGAACAACCGGTTTCTTGAAAAAGAAGAATAAGCAGTCACCAACAAGTCGCCCAGATATGCACTGTCATTGATGTCTCGATTTATGGGATGTGCGGCATCCACGAAGCGTTTGATTTCCTGAATCGCATTCGAAACGAGTACCGCCAGGTAATTGTCGCCATATCCGACACCATGTGCGATACCTCCTGCAATGGCGAAAACGTTTTTCAGTACAGCCGCATACTCGGTACCGTATATGTCATCGCTTACAGTGGTTTTTATATATCTGCAATTCATCGCTTCGGCGAGCCATTCAGCATTACGGATTTCCTGACAAGCTATGGTCAGGTAGGAGAGGCGTTCCATCGCCACTTCTTCTGCATGGCAAGGACCTGTAATGACTCCGATTTTTTCAATCGGAATATTGAAACGGGAGTGCAGGAAATCTCCTACGATCTGCAAATCGTCGGGGACAATACCCTTGATGGCTGAGAAAACCGTTTTACCGCGGAATTGTTCCTCGTTGAGGCTGTCAACCGACTGTTTCAGGAAAGCAGACGGTACTGCCAGAATGATGATGTCCGACGGGCCCATGGCCACGTTCAGATCGTTCGTCACCTGTACTTTTGAAAGGTCGACAATTGCGTCACTTAGATAATTGGGATTATGGCCATAACGACGGATGAATTCCGCTGTCTCCTGACTCCGAACCCACCAGTGGATGGTATCAAGATGATTCGAAAGGATCTTCACTATGGCTGTCGCCCAGCTGCCTCCTCCAATTACTGAAACGATCGGTTTCATGCTGTAAAGATGAGAATTTACTGAAATGTAAAAGCCGTTCAGAAAATGACTTCTTTGGTGATGGACTCTGTTCCGCGCTTGATGATAATTTTGACACTATCACCGTGACTGAACTTCCCCAATGCTTTCATATAGCTCATCATATCGACCACTTTGTGTTCGCCGATCTGCACGACGATATCACCACTTACCACTCCTGCTTTCGATGCGGGTTTGCCGTCTGTGACGCCATCGATGCGCATGCCCTCGCCGTCAAACGTATAATCCGGAACCACTCCCAGCGTCACTTTGAACTTAGGAGCATTTTCGTTCTGATCATCTTTTGTTTTGGAAAAAACCAGCTTTCCGTCATCAGATGTGAGCCGTATCGTCTGTAGGATCATTTTCAAAATCGATATTTCTCCCTCATAATTGATCTTGTCCGCATCATCACTTGGTTTATGATAGTCTGAATGTGTGCCGCTGAAAAAGTGCAACACAGGTGTATTCTGCAGATAGAAAGATGTGTGATCGCTTGGCCCGACCCCTGATTCTGTCTGCTTGATTCTTATTCCATCGATCGCAATACTGTCCATCAGCGTTTTCCATCTCGGAGAAGTGCCGCTTCCTGAAATGATCAGCGCCTTATCGTCAGGCTTGAGTCTGCCTACCATATCCAGGTTGATCATATAGTTCACTTTGTGAAAAATCCGACAATCGAC
>JBJSZR010000033.1:0-3699 GCA_046090385.1 Bacteroidota bacterium | reverse complement strand
CCTGATTTCATCAAGAAGTATTTCTACTCTCAGATCTTCAAGTCTTTCAGTCAGATCATTGAACCGTTCCACATCTACGTAGTTGAACGGTTCGATGCGGTCCAATAACATCGAACTTGTCTTCTCATCTTTTTGATCGATAAGGTCCTGAACCTTGTTGGCGGTTTCTTGAAAATACTCCTTGATATACAAGTCCCTTTTCGGAGCGTATACCGAAGCGACCGACGGGTCCAATTGACAAAGTTCATCAAGAACGATCAGGATATTATCATAGCTTTTCTTGCCTTCGAATTTTTTCAAATCGACTTCTTTTTCCAAAACGATGGCATCGATGCAGGTTTTCCTTCCTTTTGAAGCAGCTTCATTGCCAGGGTCGAACATCAATGCATCATTGAATCCCTTCAAAGCCTGATCATATTTCATGGCTTTCAAATAGCCATCCGCCGACTCCAAAAGCTTATCCACCAGCGAGTTTTTTCTGCTTAACTTGAGTGAAAGGTTTTCCACATCACTTGATAGCTGACGTATCCTTTGATCGAGGCTCTCCAGCCGCTGTTCATTATCGATACCGGTAGCCAAGGTTGACAATACCATGCGGTCATTATCAATGTCTTTTTTTCCTTTTATGACTTCCTTCAACCTTGCAGATTCCGCACTCGATTCCAAATCAGCATTACGGAGGACATCCGCAGCGGCCTGTATGGAATTGACCTGGGAATTGATCAATCCGAAATAAGCATCACACATCGTGCGCTTCTCGACATAAACGAACCCATACGCTCTTCGCTTGAAGATGTTGAAGTAGAATTCTTCTTTGCTGTCAGGGATCTTTGCGAAAGATTTCTGAATGGACTCAGAGGTATAGGTTGCAGAAAAAGAAATGTCCGTATTGCTACGAAGTTGTCGTTCTCTGCTTTGACTTTCAAGTGTTATCTGGGTGATCACTTTCCTGGACAGGTCCAATTTCAGCTGCTCCATCAAGTCCTGCTTGGTGTTTTCAGAATACTTCGCTTTTTTACAGGGGACTTCCTGAAAAACCGAAAAATATTTCGTGTCGGGATATTTTTCACGACGATAACCTTCGTTCAGCCATAATTTCTTACTGCTTTTAGCACTCTCACCGAATGGGAGATGAGAGCAGGCTTGAAGCAAAATGAGAACCACCGGCCAAAGCCGTAATAAAAAGCGCATGACCATTGGCATATCAGTATCCTTGCTCTTTCTGCAAGTCTTTCAGCGCCTTTTGAAATTGTTCCCGGAACAATTTCTCATCATAGTCCAGCTTCAGCTTAGCCTCATTCGAGATTTTGTTTGAAGCGGCTTCTTCGATATTCTTTGCAGGCATCTCTACAACCACCCAATAGGTATAGGCCTTGTCTTGCTCTTGGAATACTTTTTCTCCGATGATTCGCGTCCCTGAAAGGCTTTGATTCACTACTTCTCTTGCCAATTCTTCTGTCTTGTTTTCAAATTCTTGAGAGGTACCGACAGTCCGTTGGTTGGAGTATTGGTCCATTACCTTCTGCACCGTCTTTTTCACCATCGATGCCATTTCAGCGTTTGCGTTTTGTAAGGCGATTTTTTTAGCAAATGCGAGATCGGGACTTTTTCCTGATTGTCGAGCTCTGAAAAACTCATCATTGGTCTGGTATTCTTTGCCGGAAAGCGGAAGGGATATTTCCTGTGCTCCGGTCACTTTGTCGATTTTCTTGGAAGATTTGCAAGAGCTGAAAGCCACCATGATCATTACAGCGAATAATGGAAGCCACATGTATTTATTTTTCATTTGTAAATGGTTTTATGTGAATTCCAAAAGTAGAAAACTGCACTCTAAAAACCAATGAAATATGGTGTTGGTCCAGCATGAACCATTGAAAAAGAGGAGCAGTTTTAAGTGGAGTGTCTGAAATTGTCAATTACGACTTTTTCAGACCGATTTTTTGCAAAGAATTCGAAGTACCGGGTCAATCTGGTTGTTGTGCAGTAATTGGTTTAGAGAACCTATACCCCAACCAACCCATTGGCAGATAGGCGAAAAAAAGATCGGTTAGTATGAACGCTATCGGACCGCCTACAGCAACAACCATGATGATGCCTCCTGTCAAGAAGAAAGAGGATACGATCATTGCGCATCGGAATCCGTATTCCTTGTAGATTTTCGCTGCAACGAAAGCGCCGAAAAAAGTTCCAAGGGCATGTGCCAAAAACACGATGACGAAGTTTTCGGTCATCAGTAGCGGCATCGATACCTTGATTTGCTCGAAGCTCGACATGTTTGCTCCCGGTGGTAAAGGATAAATGCGTTGTCCGATTTTCAGCAAGGTGGAATTCAAAAAACCGCCGCAAAAGATACCGGCAACCACAGCTAGAATTTTCCTGAGAACTGGATGCATGCAAACGAGGTTAACTATTCCTTCGCACTCTCGGTGTTCTCGACCCGCTGTATATACCTGCTGAACTCGTAGGACACGAACATCCTTGCGTTCTTCGGGGTCCACCATCTGACGAATTTAGACGGGTAGTCATGCAAACGCACACACCCAAGACTCACAGGGGTCCCCATGTAAAGGGCCGGAATGTTTCCTCCTACGGCGAATTCGTGGATACCGTTCATGAAACCCATCGCTCTGCCGAATTCAGCAGAAGGAGAAATCGTCATGAAGTTGGGCAGATCGACTGCGCCGTTATACTTTACCACCGACTTGCTTCCGACGCCCATCCGTTTATCGTGCTTGATTACAAGAGAATCATATGGAACGGTCCTGTCCCAATAACGTGATGAAATGAAACACTTCGGTGCATAGTAGCGCGGTTGGCTGTCATAATCTCTCAAACAGGCAACGTGCGATCGTGCATTTCGTGATGATGTTACGAATTGCGCGACCATGAGTATCGTATCATTTTTGATTTCACACAAGCAAAGTCTTTGTCCGATGCAATACTGCTTGCCGTGCACCTCAATCACCGGATCTCGCTTAAGCGGTGCAGTCTTGTAGTGTTCGACCTTGGATGAATAATTGCGCCACATCCACATCGCTTCATAATATTTCACTTTATCGGAATCAGCCAGACCATCATACCATTTTTCCAGTTTGAGGGAGTCGCCAGGGGTGAAGCCGGCCTTCTTCGTAACCTTGAACAGCTCTTTGAATTCCGGCAGTTGAGAGTTGTCAGCGAATACATCGTAGCTACCTCTGCAGTTACCTGATTTGTCTTGCGTGTTGAAGTCGCCTACGATATAACGTGAAGACAAATAATCATTTCTCGGATAATCCGGATTGAACAGATCCTCGTATGTGAACGCCTTATCATTGACACGGTCCATACGCGTCACTACCGGAATGTAACACGGGTTTTTTGCTATGACCGAATCAATGGAAACTCCACTTCGTAAAATGGCTGCGGTATCAAAAAATATCCGGCGCCTGGCCGTGACCATATCCGATGCATCGGGATCATCACCCCAGAAAACGATGCAATTGTTCCAGGTCGCCACCGTCTGCTGTTTCAATGCGCGCTGTTTGAGATGTCCTGCAAAAGTTGTTTTGATCAGATTCGGAGTGTTTGCAGTCGCAAGCGATTGCAGTGAAGCAGTCAATGCGCCTGGATCTGTCTTATCCATCCGTTTTTTCAAGGCTTCCCAATATTTGACGAAAACACCATTTACAAAAAGAGTGTCCTTCGCACCATCCGACATCA
>JBJSZR010000032.1:0-1162 GCA_046090385.1 Bacteroidota bacterium | reverse complement strand
CATCAACCCACCGTCGGGCATTACTATAAAACCATTTTCAAAACAATCGGCAGATTATTCGGTGAGAAATGAACATTTTGTTGGAAAAAATAACATGATATTGGTCGAATATCTCTCACAAGACCAAAAAATCGGCTTAATTTTGCAATCAAATCGCTCTGCTTTTCTTTAAAGGGTGAGTTTACAAGTGAACAAACTTTCAGTTTAATCTGATGCGCATCAAAATTTCATTCTTAAAAGTACATGGAGGCAGTGGGACGGTTCCTCTTCATCATCAAAAGATCATCTCCGCTTTCATGGATGAGATCATACGTGAAATACCGTCGGCCTCTCCTTTTTACAACTTCTCATCCCTGAAGGGCACTTCAAAGGTCCAGAATGGTCATATCAGGTTCCTTTCCTCCAAAGTGTCGCTGGTGATTTCTGCAGCACAGGATGATTTTGCCAAGGAGTGGGTCGAAAGGATTTTTGAAAAACGTCTGGTCTCTTTTGCTAAGCTTACCCTGGTTCCGAAGGCTTACGAAATCATCCCTGATCCTGAATTCAACACGGAGATGAAATACGTCTGCATTTCACCCATGGTTCCGGGAACCCCGTTTGAAACCGATGCAGAGGGTAACATTCCAGAGGCAATGGATCCCAGGTCACAAGAGTTTTCGGATGCATATTACAATTCCATCATGGACCAGATGGAGGCTGCCGGATTTTCCCAGGAACGTCTTCAGGATTTCGCCGAATTCGAAATCATGCCCGATCCCAACTACATAGATAAGATCCTGAATACCCATAAAAAGTTTGCCAGAATCTACAAAAACAACGATAGCCTGCCCATTTTCGGATATCTCTTGCCCTTCAAGCTGCATGCCCATCCTCAAGTGCAAAAGTTCGTCTGGGATTGTGGAATCGGTCTCTACACCAATCAGGGTTACGGGATGATTGACATCGTCGGCGGAGCCTCTCCTGCTGCTGAAAGCTCAGAGGAATAACCCTCGAAGAAAAATAAATACGCCTTATTGGTCTTCCTGTTGCACAACGCGGGCGAATTTTATCACCTGCTTTTCTCCGGCGGCTATTACAATCATATTGTAAACGCCTAGTTCCAAGACATCAACCGGAACCTCCTCTGAAAATTTTTGAGCATTATAAGTTGCGATGAAATTAC
>JBJSZR010000031.1:0-2812 GCA_046090385.1 Bacteroidota bacterium | reverse complement strand
TCAAACTGAATCAACCTGCTTCGGGCAGTTGGCAACCCGTTTTACGTCTTGAAAACGGCAATCCCTTTTTGGTGGAAACAGTTTCAGGGAACGGAAGCTGTTTCACGCTCGCTGTTCCATTGGAATCTTCTTATTCCAACTTCCAGCAACATGCGCTGTTCGTGCCGGTTTTCCTGAAGGCGGCTTTGATGCGTGCATCAGAAATCGGTTCGGGGTGCATAACGGGCATGTATGCTGAATTTTCGGCCGGCGATTCGCTGCTGCCCGGCGATCAGGTATATCATGTTTTGAACAAAGCCTCCGGCTTCGATGCGATTCCGGAAGTGCGGCGTAATGGTGGCTCGGTAATGCTTTCTTTGCAGGACCAGGTGCAGGCGGCAGGCAATTATGAAGTGCAGGCCGGAAAGACCACGGTGAATGTGGTAGCTTTCAACTACGATCGCAAGGAATCGGATCTGCGAGTAATGGATGCATCGAAACTGGAAGCCGTTTTCGGCAGCGCATCGCAGCAGACCGAATACCTGGATGCTGATGACCAAACGATCGGTCATTCATTGGCTAAATTGCGCGAAGGTGTTTCATTGTGGAAATACTGCATCGCCATCACCTTGATTTTCTTACTAATTGAAATCCTGTTGATCCGCTATTTCAAACGCTGAACCGATGAAACTGCTACTGCGATCCGTCACCATCTGCTCGTCCGGCGACCCAAATCATGGTTTTAAAAAAGACATTTTGCTTTCTGAGGGCGTCATCAGCCGCATCACCGATGCGGGGAAATGTGATGATACCGGCGCTGAAGTAATCGATTGTATCGGATTGCAGGTTTCCGTCGGCTGGTTCGACCTGCATGTACAATTGGGCGAACCGGGCTATGAATTCCGAGAGGATTTCAGGACCGGAACACTGGCTGCGATGAAGGGTGGCTTCACTGGTGTATTGATGATGCCGGGTACTCTCCCACCAATCGATTCCAAATCAGGAGTCGAGTTCATACGAAACAGGACCAAAGACGGTCTGGTGGAAGTGGTTCCTGCAGGGTGCATGACAGTCGGCGGTAAAGGCAATGATCTGGCTGAACTTTATGACATGTGGCTCTCGGGTGCACGTGCTTTCACCGACGACCAGCATCCGTTTGACAACGCAGGCATGTTACAACGTGCCTTACTGTACAGCAAGGACTTTGGCGGACGAGTGATGGTATTTGCCGAGGATCGCAACCTTGCGGGTAAAGGTCAGATGCACGAAGGTCCTACCAGTACGCGGCTGGGATTGAAGGGAATGCCGGGGTTGTCAGAGAGTGTCATGGTGAGTCGAGACCTTCAACTGCTGGAATACACCGGCGGTTCGATACACTTCTCCACCGTATCAACCGCTACAACTGTGGAGCTTATCCGTCAGGCTCGCAAAAAAGGAATGGATGTCACTGCTGATGTTTCAGCACTGCATCTTCACTTCACAGATGAAGCCATGGACGGCTTCGATACGAATCTGAAAGTGAAGCCCCCACTCCGCGATGCTACAGATCGCGAGGCATTGATTGAAGGGCTTATCGATGGGACCATCGATGCTATCAGCTCCGATCATCGTCCGCACGACGTGGAAGCGAAGAAAAAAGAATTCGATTTGGCCGATTTCGGAGCAGCCGGACTGGAAACATGTTATGGCGCTGTCAATACAGCGTTGAAGGGTCGAGTGAAAACTGAAAGGATCATTGATGCGCTTTCAATAAAACCTCGCAGGATACTTGGCATCAAGGTTCCTGTAATATCGGAAGGCCAGCCGGCTAATCTCACGGTTTTTTCTGCTGAGAAGAAATGGACTGTTTCTCAAAATGATTTGCGTTCCAAAGGTTGCAACAATCCGTTCATAGGCAGGGAACTTACCGGAATGCCTGTAATGGTCATCAGAAACGGAATCGTGTCTGAATGCTGACCAGTCTCCTCTTTCATATCATACTTCTTAGACCATCATCCTCTAAAAGCCTCTAAAATAGAGGGTTTCAGGCTTTTTTGATTTTTTTCTCTTACTTAAAAACAAAATGACCTGCATGATGTTTTTAAGCCATATTCAACTAACCTATTTAAAAACCAAAACATGAAAACAATTAAATCAAAACTGATCGCGTTCAGCGCGGTATTGGGCTTGGTTGTTCTGGCAACTGGCTGTGCAAAAGAGGACATCTCTAATCCGACTGTAAGCATGCTTGACATGCAGAGCCGTAACGGGGCTCCAGCTCCAAGCAACCAGCCGATTGCACAAATCGCAATCGATGCAGGTTTCACTGAACTTGTTTCGGCGCTTGTTTATGTTGACGATTCGTTGAACGCCGGTCTTGTGAACATGTTCATGAACGGTACCGACCAGTACACCGTATTCGCTCCAACGAATACTGCGTTCCAGAACCTTTACACCGCGCTTGGCATCACTGCTATCACTGACCTTCCTCCAACGCTGGTCCGCGATGTTCTCCTGTATCATGTTGTAGATGGTCGTCGTGCCGCTAACAGCGTAGTGCCAAAAACCGGAACCAGGGACATCAGCACCTTACTTGGCGTGAACTTCTCGGTCAATACACAAGGTCAGATCACAGCAGTAGGCAACACCGCTAACATCACCGCCGCCAATATCTCCGCATCCAACGGTATCATCCACGTCATCGACGCGGTCATTCTTCCGATCCAGTAAAATTCCAAATCAATATAGAGAAGGCTGTCTGAAAATGCAGCCTTCTTTTTTTCTCCAAACCCTCCGGATAAGGGTCAACATGGGATGACGATTTTCGACAATGCGCCGTTGACATCCTTCCGAT
>JBJSZR010000030.1:0-1930 GCA_046090385.1 Bacteroidota bacterium | reverse complement strand
TCATTATTGGTTAGTCTGAAAGCCGTATGATCGGTGCCGTGCATTTTCGCCAGCTGTTCGGCATATCGCGTCTCATCGAACATCGGTTCATCCCGAAAGCCCAATGAGAATGTCTTAAGACCTTTTTTGTGTCTGGAGGCGAGCCCTACGATGATGGATGAATCGATTCCGCCTGAAAGAAACGCCCCTACCGGTACATCGGCCACAAGTCGTCGTTGTACAGCAGCGTCAAGAAGCACTGCAAGTTCCGCAGATGTGGCTTGATAGTTCTGCGTTTGCAGGTCTATTGAACGGTCTTCCACCTGGTAATACTTGCACTTTTCAATGCGAGGCTGATCGTCTATTCCGGTGATACGGATGTAATGTCCGGGTTCCAGTTTTGCCACACCTTTGAAGATGGATGCCGGGCCAGGTATGTAATTCAACTGAAGATAGGTGTACAGGGACTCGTGATCCAATTCGCGCTGGATACCCATAGCTATCAATGTCTTCATTTCACTTGCGAAAAGGATGTTATCACGGTCCGAGTAGAAAAGCAAGGGTTTCACTCCGAATCTGTCACGCGCGATGAAAATGGTACGCTCTACTGAATCGTATACGGCGAAACTGAAGAATCCGTTGATCCTATGAAGACATTTTTCTTTCTCAAGTATATACCAATGAAGCAGTACTTCCGTATCTGATTCTGAAGTCAAATGTATTCCTCGTTGGAGCAACTGCTCCCTATGTACATTGAAGTTGAAAAACTCTCCATTGAATACGATAGTGAAACGCCCTTTGGGATCGGTCATCGGCTGATGACCTGCAGCACTGGTGTCGATGATGGACAGTCTAGCGTGCCCTAAAGCAATTCTTCGGTCTTTGAAGATGCCATGATCATCAGGTCCACGACGGAATAGGGTTGGCAGTGCGGTATGCAACACCGATAACCGCTCGGTTCCAAGATCGGTCAGGGCGATGATACCGGCGATTCCGCACATGATGGGTTTTTGTTCACGCCGTTTTCAAACGGCTAGGGATTATCAGAGGTGAATACACTCTCCATAGGCTTGTGCCACCGCTTCCATGATGGCTTCGCTCATTGTCGGGTGAGGATGCACGGTTTTGATGATTTCATGTCCGGTCGTCTCCAGCTTTCTTGCTGCGACTACTTCAGCGATCATCTCGGTTACATTGGCGCCGATAAGATGTGCCCCCAGCCATTCGCCGTACTTGGTATCGAAAATCACTTTTACAAAACCATCCGAGCTTCCGCTTGCCTTGGCTTTGCCGCTGGCAGAGAACGGGAACTTGCCTACCTTGATTTCAAAGCCTGCTTCTTTTGCAGCCTTTTCGGTATAACCTACTGATGCGATTTCAGGATAGCAATAGGTGCATCCGGGTATGTTTTTATAATCCATCGGTTCGACATGCATACCTGCGATGCGTTCGATACAGGTGATAGCTTCGTGGGAGGCAACGTGCGCAAGTGCCGGCGTATTGATCACATCACCGATGGCGTGATAACCGGGCATATTCGTCTGATACCATTCATTCACGATGATACGGCCTTTGTCGATGGCGATTCCTACATCTTCCAGGCCTAGATGTTCTATGTTGGCGCTGATCCCCACGGCACTCAAAACGACATCGGCTTCCAAGGTGGATTCGCCTGTTTTTGTTTTTACTTTTACCTTACATCCTGAACCGCTTGTATCCACACTTTCTACGGATGATTCGGTCATGATTTCGATTCCTGATTTCTTGAACGATCGTGCCAATTGCTTGGAGACTTCTTCATCCTCTAACGGCACGATATTCGGAAGGTATTCCACGATGGTCACCTTGCTGCCGATAGAGTTGTAAAAATAAGCGAACTCTACACCGATTGCACCTGATCCGACTACCACCATCGATTTAGGCTGTACAGCCAGGGTCATTGCTTCGCGGT
>JBJSZR010000029.1:0-2602 GCA_046090385.1 Bacteroidota bacterium | reverse complement strand
CATCCACATCGGCATCGGTCATGATGATCACCTTGTGGTAGCGGATCTTATCCATGTTCAAAGGACGGCCTTCTTTGCTGTCGTCGCGGAAAACTCCGAGTGCTGTGTAAATGTTACGGATCTCTTCGTTTTCGTAGATCTTGTATTCCATCGCCTTCTCCACGTTCAGGATTTTTCCGCGCAACGGAAGAATCGCCTGAAAACGACGGTCACGTCCCTGCTTCGCGGTACCACCAGCAGAATCTCCCTCGACGAGGTATAATTCGCAAGCTGAAGCATCGCTTTCAGAACAATCCGCGAGTTTACCCGGCAGACCGGTGGAAGACAATGCATTTTTTCGTTGAACAAGTTCACGCGCTTTCCGCGCTGCGTGTCGTGCAGTGGCTGCAAGAATCACTTTCTCGACAATCATTCTGGCTTCTCGCGGATGCTCCTCGAGATAAGTCTGAAGCATATCAGCCACTGCCTGATCTACAGCGCCCATCACTTCATTATTGCCAAGCTTGGTTTTTGTCTGACCTTCAAACTGCGGTTCGGCGACCTTTACTGAGACGATGGCAGTAAGTCCTTCACGGAAATCATCGCCGGAGATTTCGAATTTCACTTTGTCCATCATGCCTGATTTGTCGGCATAACTCTTAAGTGTTCGAGTCAAAGCTCTGCGGAATCCTGCAAGATGTGTTCCTCCCTCATGAGTATTGATATTGTTCACATAGGAGTGGACGTTTTCATTGAAAGAGGTGTTGTACTGCATGGCCACCTCTACAGGGATGCCGGCGCGCTCCCCTTCCATATAGACAGGCTCCGGAATCAGTCGCTCACGGTTCGCGTCCAGATAGGATACGAACTCCTTCAATCCCCCCTCACTGAAGAAGGATTGATGAGGATGATTCCCCTCAGCGTCTTTTTCACGTTCATCAGTTATATTAAGGCGAATACCTTTGTTCAGATAGGCCAGTTCACGCAAACGGGTCGATAACGTATCGTAATGATAGATTCCCGAACTGAAAATAGTGAGGTCAGGTAAAAAATGAACCTTGGTGCCAGTCCGATCGGTCGTGCCTGTTTCTTTGACAGAATACAACGGCTTGCCACGCTCATATTCCTGCTCGTAGATTTTTCCTTTACGGTGAACGGTTACGTGTAGATGTGTGGACAATGCATTTACACATGAAACACCGACGCCGTGTAATCCGCCGGATACCTTGTAGGAATCCTTGTCGAATTTACCCCCGGCATGCAACACGGTCATGACCACCTCGAGCGCACTTTTCTTTTCCTTCGGGTGAATGTCGGTCGGAATACCGCGACCATCGTCCGTCACTGAAATAGAATTATCCTCATGGATTCTTACATCGATGTTACGGCAGTGCCCCGCCAATGCTTCATCGATGGAGTTGTCCACCACTTCGTAGACGAGGTGATGAAGCCCCTTTAAACCGATGTCGCCGATGTACATCGCAGGGCGTTTACGCACAGCTTCTAATCCTTCAAGGACCTGGATGCTGTCCGCCGAATAATCTTGTTCTTTGTTTCGGACTGGGGTTTCTTCTGTTGACACGTTATGGCTTATCAATTCACTCATTTCAATCGTACTTCCTTGTGATTTTCAATCACCGAAAACATGGTTTCGTCAGGTTTTCGGATAGCATTCGAAGATAAGAAAATGCCCCCTTTTAACCAACGGATTTCAGGGATAAAAGGGTGTTTTTTCAGCACCTTTTTATCCTATTCAACCTCTTGATTACCAGTGCAATAAAACATCCGTAAATTAGCCTTCCAAATATCGCGGGGAGCTGGTTTTTCTATTGAAAAAATAAGGGTTTCAAGTGCCCTGAAAAATGATCCGGAATCAGTACTCGAGTTCCAGTCCCAGCCGTTTTTTCAACTCATTCAACATGGGATGTATTTCAGCCAGCCGGTTGAATTTTTCAGAAGGTGTGTACGGAACATTGGTTCCTTTGGTGTCAAGTTCTACTGACAGTTCCAGCTGAAGCTGGAAGTTCAATAATGCTTGCCTGAGATGTCCTAAAAGCTCCGACTTGATTTCATTAAGATCCTTTTCCATTGCATGACTGTCAACCGTAAAGGAATAAGTTACATCGTTGATTTGTTCAGGCATCCGCTTGAGCATCGCTGTGGCCAGTGCGTACCTGCCTTGTTCATTCAGAAGCTTGGCATAAGCACCCCAATGCTGCTGCAATTGAACAGGAGAGAATCGTGTACGGGGAAGATCAGTCTGCTTTAATTCGACGGATGTGTCATTTTTTTTTTCGTCTTCCTTATTCTGACTCAGGGAGATTTTTGTGACACGACCGGGTCCGCTTTTAGTCGGGGAGGTAGCGGATGGAGGAGGATTGGATACAGCGGGGCTTACAGGTGGCTTCGGATTGGACTGTGGTACAGGAGGTGCAATGGGTGTCGTAGCAGGTGCTGAAGCAGTTGTAGTTTTTGGGGCGATTTGCTGTATTTGTGGTGTGGCCAAAGGTTCTGTAGCTACCGCGATGGCTTGTCTGTGACAAAGCTTCAGCAGTGTGAACTCCACATGCAACCGTTGGTTCCGTGCTGATTTGAAATGAAGATCTGCCTGTTGCGTGATATC
>JBJSZR010000028.1:0-3453 GCA_046090385.1 Bacteroidota bacterium | reverse complement strand
GAGCAAACTAAGCTGGCTGTCGCATCCGATGATGCACGTGTCAGCTCCGTGGAGCCCGGTGTGCCTGCCTCTGATGCTGCAGTTGCGGAGGAGGACTCACAATCCCGACGCCGGTCTCCTGTTGATGAATTGATGCAGGAGATGACAGCCGACCAGTCCTCTGAACAAGCTATTGAAGCATCTGGAATTGAATCCGATGATAAACCAGAAGGACCGGTCACATCCGATAATATGGATTCAATTGACGATGTATCGGTCAGTGTAATAGAAAATCAAAATACTGCTCGAGCATCCGTACAGGATGAGGGACAATCACCTGTTTTTTTCGCTAGTGAACAAGACAGGCAGAGGTATCAGGAATTGAATATTGTGGCGTCGGAGAAGAGGCAAACCACGATTGATGCATTCACTCAGGCTGTTGAAGCGAATAAAAAGGCGGTTGAGTATCGTGAAACATCGATTTTGAAGATGCGCGAAGCAGATCAGACAACAGACCCTGCAGAGAAGGACCGTTTGACAGCGGAAGCTGATGAGTTCAAATCAAAATCCGAAACCAATGAACAGTTGGCAAGGGAACAATACCAGGAAGCACGAGATCTCACGGTGCTTGTGGATTCACTTGAAGATGCAGCTGAATCACTGAAGATCCAACAGCCAACTTCATCGGATGAGATTGGCGGCAATGATGGTGCTTCCGAGCCTCAACCCGATGTGAAGATAAACGCAGTGCTCACCGACAATGTCACAGCACCTGCCGATGCGCTCGTAGTCAATGCAGCGACAGGTGGAGCTCCCGCCGCTTATACACAAGATCGTCCGATACCACGTGATCCTGAATTGCCTGCCGGTTTGGTATTCAAAGTGCAAATCGGTGCCTACCGTCGACCTATTGCTGAAAGCTCTTTTGGAGGATTGAAACCGCTTACTGCTGAAAATACACGACCTGGTTGGGTGCGTTATTGTATCGGATTGTTCAAGACATTCGAGCCGGCCGATCTTGTCAAGAAGGAAATGCGTCGAATTGGTTACCGTGATGCATTCGTCGTAGCATATCTTGACGGGAAACGCATATCGCTCAAGGAGGCTGCTGACATTATAAGCAAAAGCGAAACTCCCGTCAAGGAAACCTACGTGTCGGTTTCTAAAAAGGAATCCGATGAACTTGGTAAACTTGACATCAGACCTTCCAGATATCCCGGGCCGGAGACTCCGGAGGCTTCAAGTTTCCGTGAGGCGGTGAAAGCGGTTCCATTTGAGGACAGGGTTGAATCGGATGCAGCTATTGCCATTGACACAACAGCTGGAGCTGCGGTCGGTACTGCTACGACAGTTGGAACAGTATCCGGGGATGATTTACGAGCTATCGAGTCAGCAGAGCCGACTATCGAGCAGGGGATACGATTTGCAGTTCAGGTAGGTGTTTACAGATCGGCAACCAAGCCGGCAGTACTTGACCCTCTTGGCCAGTTGCAAGTGGATCGGGTTAGAGGTCTCTACCGTTTCACGACATCTACTGTGCTTGATTATTCGGATGCGGAAAATATGCGACAGCGAGCCGTTAGTGTAGGAGTGGATGATGCATTCATAGTGGCATACCGCGACGGCCGAAGGATTCCTTTGACGGAAGGCATGAAGTCCGCACAACCGGCGACTGCCGTGCAGGATGAGGTTGCTGCACAATCACAACCTGATGAAACTGCGGCTGCAAATCCGGTTGAAGATGGGACCACCGTCGATGCGAATCTTTCAGAACGGCCTGGCGCTGTTGAGGTTGAAAAAGTACTGTTCAGAGTGCAATTGGGTGCGTTCAAGAACAACGTGCCATTTGAGGTGGTTGATGCATTCCTGCGAATTTCGAATCAGGGAATTGAACGGGAAAAAGATGATCGTGGGTTAGAGGTTTTTTATCTGGGGCGGTTTACCGGATATGCGGAGGCTGTGGTTGCTAAGGACGATGCGGCTGCTAAAGGAGTCCCTGATGCGTTCGTCGTAGCGTTTATCGATGGTGAGAGGGTGTCTGTTTCAGAAGCCTTCGAACGAATGAGACGTTGACCCGTATCGTATAGTTCGTTATTTTTACATTATCAATTGGAAGAACAATGATGGATATCCACAACAAGGGTCTTACGGACAGTGAAGAAGTGCTTAGTCTTGATGAGGTTACCGTTCGTGAACGTGAGCTGGTTCTTTATAATGACGATGTGAACACGTTCGAGTTCGTTATCGAGTGCCTGATGGAAATCTGTAAGCATGAGCCTTTACAGGCCGAGCAGTGTACATACATCGTTCACTATACAGGGAAATGTTCGGTCAAAAGCGGTTCTTACACCGATTTGAATCCAATGAGAATTGCGCTTGTGGACAAAGGCCTTTCGGTGGTCATTGCCTGAATGTAATTCATTCGCTGATGATATCCTTGAATCACAGGTTATTACTGATTTCTGTTTTTTTATTATTGTTTTCTTGTTCACGTGTGCCGATTACCGGACGGCGTCAGTTGAACATGATACCGGAGTCGCAACTGATATCACTTAGTGCTTCTTCTTACGATTCCTTTTTGAAAAACCACTCCAAAATCACCACTGGACCAGATGCTGCCATGGTGAAGAGAGTGGGAGACCGAATAAGCAACGGGGTAGTGCGTTTTTTGAATGAAAACAAGATGGGTGACAGGGTGGGAGATTATCAATGGGAGTTCAATCTGGTAAAAGACTCGCTTGTGAATGCCTGGTGCATGCCGGGAGGAAAGGTGGTAGTTTATTCAGGAATACTTCCTGTTACGAAGGACGAGCAGAGTCTGGCCATAGTGATGGGTCATGAGATCGCACACGCAGTGGCGAGGCACGGCAATGAGCGGATGAGTCAGGGATTGATGGTAATGATGGGGGGAATCGCTTTGGACATGGCCAGTCAGCAGCAACCGGATGCTACGAGAGAGCTTTTGTTGCAGTCGTATGGAGTTGGATCACAACTTGGTGTATTGGCTTATTCCCGGAAGCATGAAACGGAGGCCGACAAATTGGGGATGGTATTTGCGGCGATGGCCGGGTACGATCCTACGGCGGCTATTGGTTTTTGGGAACGCATGGCAGTTCAAGGAGGCACAAAGCCCCCTGAATTCCTGAGTACCCATCCGAGTGATGAGACAAGAGTCCGGCAAATCAAGGAGTTTCTTCCTACTGCAAAAAAATATTACAAGGGTAGCTGAAAGGAAACTTGTTGTTGACCGAATTATGCCTATTTTTGCCGCCCGATCGGTATTTTCGTTCGGTTTAGGACCCGTAGCTTAACTGGATAGAGCATCTGACTACGGATCAGAAGGTTAGGGGTTCGACTCCCTTCGGGTCCGCTGAAGTAAACCCTGCATTAGTGCAGGGTTTTTTTGTTGATATGTGGTATTTATACGTTTTACAAAGTGAAGCAAACAGCCGGTTTTACACTGGTATTTCAGAA
>JBJSZR010000027.1:0-2876 GCA_046090385.1 Bacteroidota bacterium | reverse complement strand
CTTCCTGAATGAATTTCGCAAGGGTCGGATTGTCCATTGCCTCTACAATATTAAGTCTTCTCTTGAAATCAGAAGGATGCATGAAAAGCCCTGTGTCAAGCCTCCAACCCGATCGCAATTGTTCTTTATAACCGTCGATCGTTCTTATGTAATAATTCTCGATCCTCCATTTTGCGGTGGTACTGTCCCAAACGATGCGGTCTGAATTCAAGAACCACGTACGTTTTCCTTTTTCAATACGTTCCATCGAGAATCGATAACCAGTATTGTCGAAATTGTTGAAACTCTCCAGATAAACGAATGTACCCGGCAGGATTTGCCGGTGTATATTCCGAAGTTTGAACTCCACAGGGTTCTTTATGTATGTATTTTCGAACTCCAGCTTTACTTTGTTGGAATGGGGTATGACCCAGCCATTGAAATAGATAAGCAGTCCTGTAAGTACAGAGGCCGATAGGAAGTATGGATACAAGAGTCTTCTGAAACTGATGCCACTGTTAAGGATCGCTACAATCTCGGTGTTGGCTGCCATTCTCGATGTGAAATAAATGACCGAGATGAATACGAATAACGGTGCGAACAGATTAGCGAAGTAAGGGATGAAGTTGAAATAATAATCGAAGACGATTTTACTCAATGGCGCCTGACGTTCGATGAAGTCGTCCAGTTTCTCAGAGATGTCGAAGACAACGGCAATCAATATGATCAGTCCGAGCGAAAAAAAGAAAGTCCCCAGGAACTTCCTGATGATATACCGGTCGATCAGTTTGATGAATCCCATCCGCGTCTGGTCTCTTTTGTTGTGTTCAGAGTCGTTCGGACACTTTCTTTACCATCACGTTTTTCCATTCCGAAAATGTGCCGTCGATGATCCGTTTCCTGGCTTCTTTTACCAGCCAAAGGTAAAAAGAGAGATTGTGCATCGTTGCGATTTGTGCACCCAACATTTCCTTGGAAATCATCAGGTGTCGCAAGTAGGCTTTTGAATAATAAGTATCAACATAGCTGGATCCTTCTGGATCGATCGGAGTTAGGTCTTCTTTCCACTTCTCGTTTCTGATGTTGATGATGCCGTTTTTTGTGAAAAGCATGCCGTTTCGTGCGTTCCTGGTCGGCATGACGCAATCGAACATGTCGACTCCCAATGAAATGCACTCCAGGATATTTGCAGGTGTCCCGACTCCCATCAGGTACCTCGGTCGATCGGTTGGTAGAATACCACACACCAAATCGGTCATTTCATACATCATCTCGGCAGGCTCTCCTACAGAAAGGCCTCCGATTGCATTTCCTTCACGGTCACATGATGCAATGAATTCTGCTGAAGCCGTCCTTAAGTCTCGGAAAGTCCCTCCTTGTACGATCGGGAAGAGTATTTGGTCGTATCCGTAGTGTGGTTCGGTGGAATCGAATCTTGTGATGCATCGTACCAGCCAACGGTGGGTGAGCTCCATGCTCTTTCTTGCATACAGATGATCACAGGGATAAGGAGTGCACTCATCCAGCGCCATCATGATATCCGATCCGATTGAACGTTGTATGTCCATCACTCCCTCGGGTGTGAACAGATGCTTCGATCCGTCGATATGACTGGTGAATGAAACACCTTCTTCTTTGATCTTACGCCGATCAGCCAGTGAAAAAACCTGATAACCTCCACTGTCGGTCAGTATCGGACGATCCCAATGCATGAATTTGTGCAGACCTCCGGAAGCTTCGAGTAACTGCAGGCCAGGACGCAAATACAAGTGGTAGGTATTTCCTAAGATGATCTTCGCATCGATGTCCTGCTCCAAATCCCGTTGATGCACTGCTTTAACGGTACCGCCTGTTCCGACCGGCATGAAAATCGGAGTTGGAATTTCTCCATGTGCTGTCTGGAATGACCCTGCTCTGGCCTTTGTAATCCTGTCGGTATGTGATAACTTGAATCTCATCTGCAAGTGCCGTCGGTAAAAAGATCTTATTCAACGACTTTAACTAACATTTTCAGGTTGATATTTCGCCAAAGATAGGGCAATTGGCGGAGGTGTGACCAGTAACTTTGGAAAGACATGCCGAAACACACACCAGCGACCTTATGGCCACCACTTCCTCTTTGGAGTTGACCGGCCTCGTGCTGCTGGCGATCATGGTGATAGCCGGTACCATCCAGGTCGCATATCATTGGTTCTTATTCAGTCGCTTCGCCTTCGGGAAGAAGCAGTACGAGAAAAGCGGTCTCCGCCCGGTATCGGTGATCGTTTGTGCCCGAAACGAATCACCAAATCTTCGCCGATTCCTGCCTGTGCTTTTGGATCAGGATCATCCTGATTATGAATTGATCGTAGTGAATGATTGCTCATGGGATGATACAGCCGATGTTCTGAAGGAATTCGCCCCTCATCACCCACGATTGAAAATCGTCACCATCCAGGAGCAGGAGAGGTATTCTCATGGAAAGAAGTTCGCACTCACATTAGGCATAAAGGCGGCTAAGAACGAACACTTATTGTTCACGGATGCCGATTGCTGGCCGGAGTCGAGACAATGGATTTCGTCCATGACCGGTTGCTTTCGTAATGATATTGAAATCGTACTTGGTTATGGTGGCTATCAGAAATCAAAAGGGTTCCTCAATAAGCTCATCCGTTTCGATACTGCCAATGTGGCGATGAATTATTTTTCATTTGCTGCTGCAAAAAACGCATACATGGGCGTAGGAAGGAATCTTGCCTACAAGAAGACACTCTTTTTTCGAAACAAGGGTTTTGCAAAACACAATTATCTGGCATCCGGTGACGATGATCTTTTGGTGAACGAAACAGCCACTGCTTCCAATGTAGCGATCAATCCCTTTCCAGAGGCATTTACGCGTTCCTTACCCAAGACCACCT
>JBJSZR010000026.1:0-2607 GCA_046090385.1 Bacteroidota bacterium | reverse complement strand
TGATCACCTTCATCGCCGCTTCAACTGCCTGCAAGGCCACCGTCTTCTCGATACCGGTTTTAGCTGAAATTTCGGCTACCAGTTCTGCTTTGGTCATTTGTTTGACTAGTAAGTAGTTGTAAAATAACGTAGTAGGGGCGCAAAGATAGCGCTTATCCCTTAAAATAAAAGACCTGCACGACATTTTCCTTTAACGGTGCCAAGTGCTTGACGAATGGGGCAAAAACTGCCTCAAATGATTGAAAATGATTGAAAAATCAGGAAAAGTTACCTTTGCTAATGACAATGCATCCGATAGCCCAGCAACTGATTGAATGGTACAACCGCAATGGGCGTGATTTGCCGTGGCGACAAACGACAGACCCATATAGAATTTGGCTCTCCGAGGTCATCCTGCAACAAACCAGAGTCGATCAAGGGCTACCATATTATAACAGGTTCATCGATGAATTTCCGAACGTGTTGGCGTTGGCTGACGCTGATGAGCAAAAAGTACTGAAGCTATGGCAGGGATTGGGCTATTATTCAAGGGCAAGAAACCTTCATAAAGCCGCAAAAGTGATACGCGATATCCATCAAGGAGTTTTTCCAACCGATCATGCAACTATCAGGAGCCTGCCGGGAATCGGCGACTATACCGCGGCCGCGATTGCTTCTTTTGCGTTTAAGCAACCGCATGCAGTGGTGACGGTAATGTCTACAGGTTCCTCTCCAGGATCTTCTCGATCGAAACTCCTATCGATTCCACAGCCGGTAAGAAAGTGTTCCAAAAGACAGCCTCTGAACTTATAATGGATGCCCCTCCTGATACCTTCAATCAGGCGATCATGGAATTCGGTGCCATGAAGTGCACCCCGAGCAAGCCGGATTGTCCACGATGCATTTTCTTTGAACGTTGTCTAGCCAGTAAAACAGACATGGTTTCAAGGTTACCTGTGAAAGCAAAAAAGCAAAAAGTCCGGGACCGATACTTCAATTACCTAGTGGTGCGTAATAGGGATGATTTCTATCTCAAGAAAAGAAGTGGAAGTGGCATCTGGAAAAATCTTTGGGAATTCCCTATGATCGAATCTGAATTCAGCGCAAGTGAGGACTGGGTATTACAGGAAGCCTCTGCCCTATTCGATACAAAGGGAGCGATTTATCGACCGGGAATAGATAACAGAATACATCAGCTGAGCCATCAGCGGCTTCACGCGGCTTTCCATGAATTCATCCTTAAAACCGAACATGGCTTACCTGAAGACTGGAAAAAGGTGGACACAGAAAAACTCTTTGAATTCCCTTTACCCAGACTGATCGAGCTTTTCCTGAAAGGTCAATCGGAAGCTTAAAACGAGAGCATCCCGCTATTGAATACAGTGCGCTCTCGCCTGGATTTCATCCGATCACTTTTTGGAGAAATCGCCGGCATAAATGAAAACCATACCATCGACAGAAAGATATTTCTTGATGGCAGCGTTCACTTCTTCAACCTTTAGCTTATCGACTGCAGTGATGAGTTTATCGAACTCTTCGATGCTGGTTCCGGTGAACATGGCATTGTTGATCATACTCATCAGGAAATTATCGGTACCTAATGCTGTAGTACGATCATTCTTCCAAGAAACTTTCGATGTAGCGAGCTCTTCGGCTGTGAACCCATTCATTATAGCCGAACTGATTTCCTCGTGCAAAGCCGTGTCGACTCGGCCGACCATTTTGGGATTATAAAATGCATATGCCATCCAACCTCCTGACTCATTGTCAAGCGGCACGTCAAGTTGTGACCCTGCTCCATAACTGATTCCTTCCTTCTCTCTCAATCTGATCGGGATACGGGAAGTCAGGAATCCTCCGCTTCCAAGCATTTCATTGGCCATCATCAAAGCCGGATAATCAGGCGATTTACGGCTGATCTTGATGTTGGCACCACAAGCCACTGCACCGTTTTCCTTGTCTGGCGTATTGATACGCTCATTGTAAGGCTTGTTTGTCGAGTAGACAGGGATGAAACGCTTATAAACAGCCTTGGCAACGGAGGTGGAAAAAGTACTGCTTACAACCGCATCCACTTTTGCCTGATCAAGATCACCTATCACCGTACCGATTCCGTTTTGAACACCGACATATCTTGCATGAAAATCGACAATCTGCTGGCGGGTGACAGTTGATACATCTTCCAATTGCTCCTTAGCAGTAGGCGAATAGAAGATATGGCCCCGAGTGTAATCTTCCGTCTTCCTGGAGAAAACATTGAAAACCAAGCTCTGTGGCTCATTCATCTGAGACTCGATATTCGACTTCAGTTCAGCTTTAGTTTTTTCCAATTCATTTTCAGGAAAAGAAGGAGCTGTCAGACATTGCTTTACCAGATCCATGGTTGCTGTGAGACTGCTCTCATAGGTGGATACCGTGAGGTATAATGATTGTCCACCCCAATAAAAACCGAAAGAACTCTTCATGGCATCAAGCTTATCCCGCAGCTGCTCCTTGCTCATCTCGTTAGTGCCGGCTGTCATAAGTCTTGCCATCATGGATGCGATTTCAGATTTGCCGAAAAGGCTCTCGGCATCACCGGTTGGAAAGCGGAAACTGATCATCACCTTTCCCCCTTTGATGGGTTTT
>JBJSZR010000025.1:0-785 GCA_046090385.1 Bacteroidota bacterium | reverse complement strand
ACTTCAAGAAAATGGATCTCCTGGAAGATGATTTATATGCCTATGATGAGCGTGGCCTTAATGGTTTTGACCGTTTTGCGCTGGAGTTCGTGATTGGATTTCTCGGAAAACTGCAGCAAAGGGCGCGCACGTACGGGCTCGACGGTAATGATGTGATGTTGCTTAGTCAGGCCATTCAAGTGGTTGGCGATTTCATGCGGGTTGATTATGATGGCTGGGTGCGCATCACGTGTGTCCGGGAAGACGGCTTGGGTCAAAGGTCATCTGATCTGGAATTGACCCCTGCAAGAATACTTATCGGCGTATCTGGCAGGGACAGCAATCAACGTGGAGTAGAGCCATACAGTGATCCGTATTTCATCATTGGTAACGAGGACGAGAATACCACTTTGGATGATGATCTGGATATCTGGGAAGAGGAGTTTTTTCAAAAGCTGACCTTCCCCGATGCCAAAGTCAAAATCGAAGGCGAGATTTCTAATATCAATGAGCAGGGTCCTGGTAATAGTGATGGAATGGAAGATCCTTGGGAAGAGGAATGAAGAGCAAATGGCAGTCCTGGCGGACCGATATCAGCCTTTTGACCTGACAGCCTTCCCCGGCAAAAGAACTTTTATTTGCTGGCTGCTTCATTTGTCAGTTTTGCTTGGCGCTTGTAATGACAAAACACCTCAGGAACCGGTTCCTCAGTTGGAAGGGTATGTTCACGAGAACGACTCGTTACCGGATTCCTTTGTGTTGGATAACCGGTCATTGACGAATCTCTCGATAGTTTTCTCAGCACT
>JBJSZR010000024.1:0-6040 GCA_046090385.1 Bacteroidota bacterium | reverse complement strand
AGGTGCTGTTTTGAATAGGCCGAAGCGGTTCGATGACATGAAGTTTCAGGTGATCTGAAATGACCTTGTAGCGTTCAAGCGTTTCAAGTGCTTGCAAACGGGTCGCATCGAAATGGAATTCATTCGATACACGAATCACTTCTTTCCGCTTTTCGTCAGAAAGTTCGAACGAGTCGATTACATGCAGGTTGTTTGCAACCAGGAATGCATTGTAATCGCTGTTGACATGCAGTTCAGAGCGCACATGGCTGATGACCTCAGGTGCCATTGATACCACATCAAGCTGTTTTCTTTTTGGTTTATTAACTGGTCTGCTGAGAACTCGTACCAGCTCATCTAGTCCTTCCTGGTTCCGTGCATTCATCGGCACAATCGAAATCCCCAGTTTTTCTTCAAGCCCTTTGAAGTCGATTACGGTGCCGTTCTTTCGTACCAGGTCCATCATGTTCATCACGAGGACTACGGGAATTCCCAGATCGACCACTTGGGAACACAGGAAAAGATTACGTTTGAGATTGGTTCCGTCTGCTACAACCACAGTAACATCCGGATGAAGGGGATGGTCCGGATTACAGAGAAGTCGGAAGGGAAGCTCTTCTTCCGGTGATTTTGGATAAAGTGAATACGTGCCGGGAAGATCAACCACTTCGGCAATCAGTGTCTCCCCATTCTGGTCTTTTGAAGTGAACACGCCGACCTTTTGCTCGACAGTTACGCCCGGGAAATTGGCTACCTTCTGTTGCAGTCCGGTAAGGTCATTGAATACGGTTGACTTACCCGAATTCGGGTTGCCGATTAATGCAATTCTGATCTTACGAGACACGCTGAGTGATGAATGATTCTATCAAGAAGTACGCACATGAACATAGCGCGCTTCATCTTTCCTAAGGCTGAGCATATAACCTGCAATCCTTATAGCAACGGGATCTCCCATTGGCGCAATTCTTAACATTTCAATTTCTTCGCCTGGCACACATCCCATTTCAAGCAACTTGAGCGAAATCTCGTCGTCAGTGAAATGGTCAACTACAGCTTTTTGCCCTTTTTTAAGGCTTGAAAGTTCAACGATGCCGGGCATGATTATTTAGAATCAATTTAAATAAGGCCTCAAAAGTAAGCCAAATTTCAGCAATAGGAAATGTCTTCCGACAAGAAAGTCCTAATTAAAATCACTGAAAATCAATAGAATAGATAAATACTATTCAGATTTTAGACCGAGCGATGCTGGGTCGTTTTTTGACCGAATTTCGGGCAGTCGCAACGCTTTTTGAAAAGAGCGCACCCCGAGGCGATGCATATCATCGAAATCAAAAACAGAATCAGCAAACTACGTTTCACCTATGCAAGGTAATCAAACCTCCGTGCTGTTGAGAAGCCTTTTCACACAAGTCTTACAGCTTCTCATTCAATGATTAATTTTATCCTTCTATTATGCGTTGGCTATTCCATCTCGGTCAATATTGGCTTTTTATAAAAGACGTACTCACTCGTCCTGAGAAATTATCCATTTACTGGAAACAGTTCATTCGTGAACTTGACAACTTCGGCTACGGCTCGCTGGGCATCGTAGCATTGGTATCCGTTTTCATGGGAGCCGTCATAACAATTCAAACCGTTTACAATCTTATCAATCCGTTGATTCCATTATCTGCAGTCGGTATCGTTGCTCGAGATTCCATCATACTGGAGTTCTCACCAACCATGATCAGTCTCGTTCTGGCCGGCAAGATCGGATCCAGTATCGCATCCGAAATCGGAACTATGCGTGTAACTGAACAGATCGATGCTTTGGAAATCATGGGAATCAATTCGGCCGCCTATCTGGTCTTGCCAAAAATCGTAGCGGCCATGTTCATCTTCCCGTTCGTTGTGGTCATCTCCATGTTCCTGGGTGTGTTCGGAGGCTGGATAGCAGGCACCGGGGCAGGTGTGATTTCATCTGTCGATTACATACAGGGCATCCAGGACAAATTCATACCCTATAACGTCACCTTCGCTATCATCAAGTCCATCACGTTCGCATATTTGATCACCACTGTTTCATCCTACCACGGTTATCACACCAACGGGGGCGCATTGGAGGTGGGAAAGTCAAGCACCGAAGCTGTGGTTTACAGCAGTATCCTCATATTGATTTTCGATTATATCCTTACCCAGCTTATCCTGATATGATCGAATTGAAAAACATTTCAAAGAGCTTCGATGGGCGACAGATCCTATCTGATGTTACCACATCCTTCGAAAAAGGGAATATCAATCTTGTGATCGGCGGCTCAGGTTCCGGAAAGACAGTCATGATGAAGTGCATGGTAGGATTGGAGGAAGTCGATAGTGGCGATATCATGTACGATGGCCAACGGTTCTCCAGTCTTGAAAAGAAAGAACGTAAACCTTTCCGCCAAGAGATAGGGATGGTTTTCCAGGGCGGTGCACTTTTCGATTCTCTGAATGTTGAACAGAACGTGATGTTTCCCTTGAGCATGTTCACAGACATGTCACTCGATGAAAAACTCGAAAGGGTGAATTTCTGTCTGAATCGCGTTAATCTGCCTGCCGCTCAACGACTCATGCCCTCTGAATTGAGCGGTGGCATGAAAAAAAGGGTAGCCATTGCACGTGCAATAGCCCCTAACCCGAAATATCTTTTCTGCGATGAACCCAATTCGGGATTGGATCCCCGGACTTCCATCGTAATCGATAACCTGATCAAGGAAATAACCGAGGAATTCAATATCACTACGATCGTGAATACGCACGACATGAATTCAGTTCTCGAGATAGGGGATAAGATCCTTTTCCTTTACAAAGGGAAAAAATGGTGGGAAGGAAGTGTTGATGACATCTTGCGTACCGATAATCAGGAAATAAACGATTTCATTTTCGCATCAAAGCTCGCCAAGGGTATCAAAAAATTCTGACCTTCATCGCTTCCGGATGGATATCCGTTGCACCTGGCTGACTTCTTTTGATTGAATTCTCATGAAATAAATACCATCAGCTATTTCAGACAGGTCGATCTGTTCAGTATCATTTCCAAGACAGGATTTATTGAAAACCATTTTTCCTAATGCATCCGTGATCATGAAAGAATAAGGCGACTTGTCGATGCCGGGTGGTATGAAGAATTTTCCATTATTAGGATTTGGGAAAATGATCTGGTCGTGCGCTTCCGTTGTTTCGCTTATTCCTACAGTCAGATCAAGTCCAATATCATCGATGCGTAGTGAAGATTGGACATTGTATCCTGCATATCGAAAAGCGATGTGAAAGTCGCCCGTTGAAGGTGGACTAAAGGTGCATGACTGTTGGGTATATATGGTGGTTGGGGCATTGATGCAATTCTGGATTGCAAGCACCGTATCGGAAGGATCGGTGCCATTGCATAGGTAAGTCCGAAGTGATCCGTTTCCGGAGGTGCTGGAATAATCTGTCCAGTAATGTAAAACATAGTCAATGCCTCCCGCCATGTTCATGCATTTAAGGAATACCCATTTTTCATAAGTGGTGCCGCTGGCAGAAGGAGGAAACTCAAGGCAATGATTTCCACTGTGAGCACCGGAGGGAATTCTTTCGGCTAAACCGCCATCCCCGTCCCAGTCCCATACGATGCAGGCATCATAATCGATTGCTGCCTCCATGCCGTTGAAGTAAGGAAGCAATCCGGATGGTGAGGAAGAAACGGCTTGAGTAGAATAGGTATCGTTGAGTGTGTATCCGTCGTTAGTAAGATTGACTGCAGCCTGTATGGTATAACTGCCCGGAAGGGAAAGGTCAGCACGCTGGTTGAACGAGTAGGTCATGGTTCCGTTTGCCGGGATTGGATTTGTGATGGTTTCAATGACTGGGGTGCCACCATTTATACTGTAGCTGACCGGGAAATTGGTCATTGTCTGGAAGCCATTATTGCGTATCGTGATACTGATCACTTCATTGTTGGAAAGACTACAGCCGTTCGTGATGGGTTCGATCGACATCAGCTCCGCTTCATATGGAAAAGGCTGGGTCAAAGCCACGTCATCAACAAACCACCAATAGCTGTAGTCGCCGGTGAATGTGAATCGTACGTACACTGTCGGTTGATTGGCTGCGATGCCACTGATATCCACGGACACCTGACTGGGATTATCTGTAGCGTCACCACAATTAGCGAGCCCGGCATCAGCTGCATGTACCAAAGTCCAGTTCACATTATTATTGCTGACATAAACTCGGCATGTATTTTGAAAAGCGGCATTCGCTTGGTCATTGCAATAGATGAAAAGTTCATTGAAAGTGAGTCGTACGGCGCTTCGTCCGTTACAATTGATGGCAGGAGTTATCAGCACACCATAGTCGCCACCGATGGATGCTTGAGAAGAATCACTGTCGTACATGACGATCCCATTCGCAGACGATGTGCCCTGTATGGAAAGCGAATCCACCCCGGAGCCGTTGTAGATGATATCGCACATGCCACATGTGTTATTCGACCGTCTCCATCTTCTTCCGCTGTTGGCACTGTCGATATTCCTCCAGCCAGTAGGGATTCCGTTCGAAAACTCTTCGAGGTAAAATGGAGGCACCGTCGTTTGTCTTAGTTGTTTTTTTTCATTGAAAACCTTTGCCATGGTGGCAAGTTTCCGAGCTCGGCCATCCTGCAGATTTTGCAAGCGGTCAGAAGATCCTTTGGAGCCAGGAGTTCCGACAATGGAAATGAAAAGAATGAGAGAGGATAAAAAAAGAAGTCGCATACCGTATTTGATTGACTGATAAACATCCAATTTAATCATTTATGGCGATATTTCCATGAATGTCTATAATGAACTTGAAATCAAGCGATCGGATAGTCGAATTTAACAGCAAAAAAAGAGGCTGTCCCGATTTCGAGACAGCCTCTTTTTAAAATCCGTCAATCAACGGATCACTTATTGGCAATCAGGATGTTCTTGGTGAACAATCCGGTAGCGGACTGGATGCGGATCGTATAAAGTCCGTTTGACTGTCCATTCAAATCGATGCGTACCTGATCAAGGTTGGAGAAGTTGTTGCTGTAAACCGTTTGTCCCAGTGCATTGATGATATTCACGGTGGCCTCTGAGCTATTACCCGTGTTCTTGACATAAACAACACCATTCGAAGGATTTGGATAGACTTCGAAGGATGAATTGGGTTCGATTGAATTCACGTTCGTTGGGAAATCCAAGCTGATGTCGTCGATACGCATCGTGTTGGTTACTCCCGTACCATAACCACGTATTGCGATGAAATATTCGCCGGTTGCAGGTGCAGTGAAATCTCCGGTTGCGTTGTAATAAACAGTATCAAGAGGAGTAGCTGGATTCGTGATTTGAATGAGGGTATCGCTTGCGTTGTTGCCACTGCACAGGTAGGTGGCATGACTGTAGTTTCCGGGAAGAGCGAAGTACTTGTGCCAGTAGCTCAGGCGGTAAAGGGTGCCTCCGGTCAGTGAGATACATCCGGTGAACACCCAGTTCTCAGGATCAGCACCGGTAGGAGGAAATTGGAAGCGAAGGCAACGTGCACCCGTATGAACATAGGAGGCACTGAGATCGATTGTGGATCCGTCGCCGTCAAGATCACGTACAGAGAAAGCACTCAGGTCATCAGTTGCCTCGAAGCCGTTGGTATATGGAGTGGTAGATGGTGTTGCAGACAATACCAAAATGGTATCACTGTCGTTTCCGGTAGTTACGTCTCCTGAGAGTGAAGTATAAGCAACGATTTCATAAACATTCGGTACGGAAAGGTCCACAGTTTGGGTGAATGTGTAGGCTTGGGTTGCTCCTACTGCAATCGAACCGGTGAAGGTCTCAGTTACAGGGTTGCCGCCATTGACTGCATAGCTTACAGGGAAGTTGGAAATCGAGGAGGCGCCGTTGTTGATGATGTTTACAGATACGGTTTCAGTGCTACTCAGGGTGCAACCATTGAAGATATCGCCGATACCTACCACACCTGCATCGGCGGTAGGGGGTTCTGAAAGTTCTACATCATCCACAAACCACCAGTAGGACCAATCACCTGTGAAGCTGAATTTGAC
>JBJSZR010000023.1:0-2678 GCA_046090385.1 Bacteroidota bacterium | reverse complement strand
GATGATATGAGCAATGCACTGGCAGAGGTCCATGTAATCACGGATATCACATTTCTTTTCAAAAAGTTCCAAAGATGATTCATAGATTTCAAAGTATGGAATCTTGTCGATGAGCAGAGGTGAGATGAAATGCAGGCTATTGTGGATATTGTGTCTTTTTACAGCATCATAATCAGTCAGTGCATCGCCCACATATTCGAATGGGATATCTTTCAATTCTTCATCACCGAAAATCCTGCTCAGGAGATCGTGGTTATCCCTTGCGTTGAAAAAAGCGGAAACTATGCAGCAGTAACTTCCCTGAATGGAGTGCATAACATGATCGGATCCTTTTCCATGAAAATGAAAAACGGTCAATCCTCTCTTTTTCAACTCGAGGTAAATGGATCGGAATAAATTATCGGTCGCATCTCCGGCAAGCAAAACCGCACCGGGCTTCTTGTTTTTCCAAAGAACAGCCTGTGATGAGAGGAAATCAACAGCTTCATCATGATCGTGTATATCGAAGCGGTGGATGCCCTTATTCATTCGTGCTTTCTTTGAAACCGACCGTATATGCGGATCCAACCACCGATTGATGCGGATACTCAAGCCTTCAGCCCAAGTTCCTTCGCGTAAATGACGGATGATTCTGCTTAGCATGATTTAATTCAAGTTGCGCTGATTTTCCATGAACCTGTATGCCACAAGATACCCTTATCGCCATCCTTCATTTTTTGGGTGAATCCTATCTCCAATTGTAAATCGTTTTCAGAATAAAGTAATGTGGCTCCTGAATGGTCTTTTATGCCATAGGTGATATTGTAAATTCCCGGAGCCAAAGAGGGAAGGTCTAGGTACGAATCAATAGTGTAATAACCGATTTCAAAATCCAATTTACCGAAATCAGGATCGTCAATGGAGTGTGACGTGAATATGCGATTGCCCTCGATCGTATCCAATCCGATTCCAAGCACACATCCTTTTACCGGATCTTTGATATGCAATTTGAATTGAAGATGGGGATTATCACCATACGGAATCACGTCTGTGGGATTTCCTGCACCATTGAGCCATATCGGCGTGCGCATTTCTATTCTATTGCAAGTTGAAACCTTGGTTTCATCAGGATTTTTTTTGCGGCTCACTACAGATGAAAGGTAGGACTCTACAACCCTGGAGGCGGTATCATTCATGACGACCGACCCCTCGTGCAAAAGGATGGCCCTTTTACACAGACTGCGAATAGCTCCCATATTGTGAGACACGAAAAGTATCGTCCGACCAGACTTGGTCACTTCATCCATCTTTCCAAGACATTTTCGTTGGAATTCAGCATCGCCGACTGCAAGCACCTCATCGATGATCAATATTTCGGGCTCGAGAAAAGCGGCGACAGCAAAAGCAAGCCTCAATTGCATTCCACTGGAGTAGTGTTTCAATGGAGTGTCCAGGAATTTTTCAACCCCTGAGAAGTCTATGATCTCATCAAGCTTTGAATTTATTTCAGCACGGCGCATTCCGAGTATGGATCCGTTCAGAAAAATGTTCTCTCTTCCGGTCAGCTCCGGATGAAATCCTGTTCCAACCTCAAGTAAACTTGCCATCCTTCCTCTTGCCGTGATAGTGCCCTGAGTAGGTGGTGTGATTCTTGACAAAATCTTGAGCAAAGTCGATTTTCCTGCTCCGTTCTTTCCAACAATTGCGACAGAATCACCTTGCGATACATCAAAATCTATGTCCTTAAGTGCCCAAAAATCCTCACATCCAGTATGCCTGTCGAATCTGATCAACTGACCAAGACGTTCGCGCAAACTCAAATAGGGTGTAAGCTCATGCTTAAGCTTGAACTTTTTAGAAATGCATCTTATTTCGAGAATCGAATTGCTCATGCGAGATCAGCGAAATAATTCTCAGTGCGTCTGAAATAAAATACTCCAATCAACAACATTATCGAAGCAACAACTAATCCTTTGAGAACGGATGCCCATTCTATCGGATCAGAGGAAATGATATCCCTTAATAGATCGATGGAAATGCCCACCGGATGATAGCTCAATAAATCCTGCATCCATCCCTCCGGCAGCAACCGAACCGGATAAATGACAGGTGTGAGGAAGAATAATGCCTGTAAGAAAAACGGTATTACATACCGGAAGTCCCTGTACTTGACATTTAAAGCGGCAAAAAAGCAACCTGCTCCGATCAAGGCCATGAATGTGATTGATATGGAGATTGGTGCTATAATAAGCAGGGAAGGAACCCTTTCTACCAAACCGTAATAGGTCATCAGAATTACCAGTAAAATGAAGGTGATGATGAAATCAACCAATGAGGCAAGCAGTGCAGAGATCGGAAGAATAAGCCTGGGGAAATAAATCTTCTTGATGATATTGGACGCACTTAACATACTGTTGCTGGCTCCATTGATCCCATTTGAAAACAAACCCCACATCAACATTCCCGGAAAGACAAAAAGCGGATAGGGGATCTTGCCCGAATCAATTCCCAAAGCCTTCCCAAAGAAAAGAGTGAACACCACTGTCAAAAGGATTGGCTGAAGTAGTGCCCAAGCCGCCCCAAGAACGGTTTGCTTGTAACGGACTTTGATATCCCGCCAAGTGAAGTAGTAAAACAACTCCCGGTAATCCCTTAATTCACGCCAACCCAATCTTAGACTGCCGGATGGCTTTATCTGG
>JBJSZR010000022.1:0-2170 GCA_046090385.1 Bacteroidota bacterium | reverse complement strand
TATCCGGAAGGCGCTTGCAGAGTGGTTGGAAAAACAGTTGAGATACTGTCGCTCCCTTGTCCCAGTTCGACCTGTGGCAGTGGACGTGTGATCGCAGTAACAGGAACTCTCGGACAATAGGACCCAGACTGAACATAAAGGGTCGTATCATCTTGAGCATTTACCACGAAAGTGTTTCCGGCGTTGATGATGGCCCCCCCCTGGCTTTGTCGGAACCAAAGTATGCTTTCGCAGGAATTCACTGCTTGGAAGGTCACATTGCCTGGTCCGCAACGAACAGCACCGGTGACCACAGGAGGTTGAATGATGGATCGGTTTGCACTCAGCGTATTCCGTGCGGGAATCACGTCGTTTTCCGTCTGTAGCATTGCCTGGAAATCCATCGAACAAGATCCTCCCAGCAGACTTATAGGCGTAGGGCATGTATCATAAACCACGTCGCCCGGAAAAACAGCCCCGGGGTAATTCCATGTGATAATGTTGCTTGCACCTCCTGAAATCGTAACAGTGACATCGAAATCAGAAATCGTATCGCGCCCCATATTTGCAATAGTGACAACCAGCATCACGCTGTCATCGGCACAAGAGAATCCGGACGGGTTGATCATGCCGCTGACGGTTCCATAACGGAGCAGGTCCGCCACGTCACCTGAACTGTCCATACGTATCACGTAGGCATCTTCGTAATTGAAATTGAAACTGCTTGCATATCCCGCAGCGATGAAACCGCCGTCAGTGGTTTGGATCGCACTGTAGCCGTGATCATGGTTTGCGCCACCGAATGTACGGTTCCAAACAATCGCACCGATGGAGTCGATGCGCACTACCCATATGTTCGGCAACGGTGGACCGAAAGAACGTGTCGTACCACTAAGTATCCAATCACCTCCAGTTGCAGCGGATACCTGATGGAAGTCGTCATTCACTGAGTTGTTGCCGTAAACGAATGAAGCCAACAAGTTTCCCATGGAATCCGTTTTGACAAAAAGACCATCTGTCGTACTGTTCGTCGATGTGCTGTCGGTACTTCCGCAGATGACAAATCCTTCGCTGGAGACAGACACACACTCGCCGTTTTCATCGGCAGTCGTGCCTATGTTTTTAGACCATACTTCATTCCCGAGCGAATCGGTCATAACCAGGTAGATATCGAAATCGTTCCCGATCCTGCATTGACCGCAAGCGATGAATCCGCCACCTGACAGTTCAGTGATACTGTTCAGGTCTGTGAAATTGCTTCCCGGTAATCTGTATCGGCGGTTCCATAAAGTGTCGCCGTTCAAATTCATTTTGGTGATGAATCCGCTGAATCCGTTGACATCCACTATGTATCCGGTAGCAATCAGATTGCTGTCTTTGGTAAAAATGATGTCCTGTCCTCTTGATCGGCCGGGCAATTCAAGGATCCTGTTCCAAAGTACCATGCCTGAATCATTCATGCGTGTGAAGTAGGCGCGTTCCACGAATGTCGAATCATAGCTGTTGCTATATCCGCACATTGCGAATCCGTTGGAGAGATTACATGATTTATAGAAAAGGTCCTTCCTGTTAAGCGGACCGTTGATGGACTTCGTCCAAATAGTATCACCGATCATGTTGAAACGTACTACGAATGCGTCTGTGTCGCTGGGCAATGAATCTGCTGTATATCCTACAGCGATGAAACCTCCATTCAAAGCTTCATCCACGTTCCTGAAGGCATCCGTGCTTCTTTTAGAAAAAAGTTTTTCCCAAGTCTGATTCGCTGACAACGTGTTTGTCATAAAGCTGAACAGGATCAGCAGTGGCAACAATCGAAAATCAATCAATAGCTTTTTCATGACCATCAAGCTACGTTTTCATTCGTACACGAATGTGCGTGTAATGACTCTTCGGGTTGTAACCAGAGTCGCTGAATAGACTCCGGGCGCTATTCCATCCAATGGAACGGCAATGGCTTCGGATTGCAAATCAGTGATTGTTTTTTCCAAAACAGTACGGCCCGAAACATCACTTATTTTTATCGTACCTCCGCTCAGCCCGAAGTTTTTCAGATACAAGATTCCATGGCAAGGATTCGGATAAATCACGGGATCGCTGATTGGTTTTTCATTTTCCAAGTTTGTAAGAGTGGTAAGCACCGTCATATCGGTTCCTGTACAACCTGACGCGTCTGTCACCATTACTGAGT
>JBJSZR010000021.1:0-4010 GCA_046090385.1 Bacteroidota bacterium | reverse complement strand
AGTCGCCATAAAAGCAGCAGAAGTTCTTGCCCAAGAGAGTATTGATGCAGAAGTAATTGACTTAAGATCGGTAAGACCTATCGATTATGCAACGGTCATTGAATCTGTTCGGAAAACGAACAGACTGGTCATCGTTGAGGAATCCTGGCCATTGGCATCTATTGCTTCCGAGGTGACTTTCATGGTACAAAAAGAGGCATTTGACTATCTGGATGCTCCCATCCGTCGTGTCATGGGTGGCGATGTTCCATTGCCCTATGCCCCAACCCTTATCGATGCTTATCTACCAAACCCTCAGCGGGTGGTTGATATGGTCAAGACAGTGATGTACCAGGCCGCCGGTAGATAAAGATTAACTATTTGACAATCAGCTTACTGGGTAATACCGATTAAAAAGTGTACCTTTGTGGCTAATTGATCATCACATGCCTTCATTCTCCGACCTCGGATTGGGCGAAAACGTGTTGAAGGCCGTTGAAGCGCTGGGATTCCAGCAGCCCACTCCTGTACAGCAACTCGCAATTCCCCTTCTTGTTTCTGAAAAAACCGACCTTTTAGCCCTTGCGCAGACGGGGACCGGCAAGACCGCCGCGTTCGGTTTACCACTTATTGAAAGATTGGATTTCAAATCCAGCGTTCCACTTGCATTGGTTTTGGCACCCACCCGCGAATTGTGCGTTCAGATTGCCAATGACCTGAATAAATTCTCCGAATTCGAACCAAAAGCTTCTATTGTAGCAGTTTACGGTGGCGCAAATATTTCAACGCAAATAAAAGCGATCCGCCAGGGTGTCCAGATAGTAGTAGCGACACCGGGTCGACTTATAGATTTGATTGGACGTAAAGCCATCAGGTTGGACAATATCGAGGTAGTAATACTCGATGAGGCCGATGAGATGCTCAATATGGGCTTCCAGGAAGATATCGAGGAAATTCTATCACATACACCATCAGAAAAAAATACCTGGCTTTTTTCAGCCACCATGCCATCAGAGATACGGCAAATTGCTGACGAATTCATGCATGAACCCAAGGAGTTGGTGACCGGCAGGAAAAATGAAGCAGCTGATAATCTGGAACATCATTACTACGTTGTTCACGAGCGAGATCGTTATGCCGGTTTGAAGCGAATATTGGACGCGAGTCCTGAGCTTTTTGCTGTCGTATTCTGTCGCACCAAGATCGATACGCAGCGGACTGCAGAACAACTCATCCGTGACGGTTACAACGCAGATGCGTTGCACGGAGATCTTAGTCAGCAGCAGCGTGACAAAGTCATGGATCGTTACCGACAGCGGTCGTTGCAAGTACTTGTAGCAACGGATGTAGCGGCTCGTGGCATCGACGTAAGTGATATCACACATGTCATCCATTACCATCTTCCTGACGAGATCGAAAATTACACACACCGAAGCGGACGCACAGCGCGTGCCGGAAAATCAGGACTTTCACTCGCATTGGTCAACGTGCGTGAGTTGGAGAAAGTCAGGCAGATTGAACGGAAAATAAAATGCAAATTCCATCTCTCCCGGATACCCGATGCCCTGGAAATCGGTGAGCAGCAGCTGTTGCATTTCATTCACCGAATCAACACCGTGGAAGTGAATGAGAAAGGCATCTCGAAATACCTTGCGCCAGTTTTCGAAGAGTTGGCTGAACTTAGCAAAGAGGACCTGATCAAAAGGATCGTAAGTCTTGAATTCAACCGATTCCTCGATTATTACCGTAACTCCGGCGACCTGAATGTGGATATCGCCCACCCGGGAAGAAATCAGTCAGACCGTTATCATTCAAGAGGTCCGAGGATGTTCATCAGCCTGGGTTCGGTTGATGGCTTGGATAAAGGTGCCATGCTGGGTTATGTACTTGATACCACCGGATTGAATAAATCAACAGTGGGCCGTATTGAAATCAAGCCGGTGTATTCATTCATTGAATTGGAAAACGACCAGGCGTTGGAAGCTGCCTTGCAGGCATTCCAAGGTGAAGTTTTTCGAGGACGAAATGTACGTGTCGACAGGGCCGACGGGCCTGCACCAAAGAAACGCGATAAGACACCTCATGGAGGTGGAGGCAGATTCAAGAACAAAGACAATTATTCAGGCGGGCGACAAGATGGAGGAAAGCGTGATGCCGGGAAGCGTGATGGCGGCAAACGCTATGCTGGTAAACAGGAAAGCGCCGGGGGAAAACGGAAGGATTTCAACAATAAGGGTAAAAAAGATCGAAGAAGGTATTGATCCCTCAAACTGACAACGGAGTATTTTGTTAGTCATTTATTCATAGCAACAGATCAAATCGAATGTCAAATCTCAAATTCACAGGAAACAACTCCGCTTTTTATTCAGAGCTTAAACAAAGGGTCAACAAGTATTTCGAAGAGCACGGTCGCTCTGTGCACGGTGGAAATGCGGCCCTTGTAAAAGCCATCGTACTCATCGGGGGATTCCTATTCTTATATGCATTGCTGGCTTTCAGATTCCTGCCCTATCCGTGGGATTTGTTGGCTTGCATTCCACTGGCCTTCCTGACTGCAGGTATCGGCTTCAATATCATGCACGACGGAGCGCATGGCAGCTTGTCATCTCATCCTTTTCTTAATCGGCTTGCCGCACTCTCACTGAACATGCTCGGAGCGAGTTCTTTCATGTGGAACATCAAGCACAATGTCATACACCACACCTTCACCAATGTGGAAGACCACGATGACGATATCCTCAACCAACCATTCTTCCGGATGTCGCCTTCGCAGCCACACAACAGGATGCACAAGTGGCAACATATTTACTGGCCACTGGGTTACGGTTTGATGTATGTTGCATGGATTTTTTTTCTGGATATCCGTAAATACTTCAACAAACAGATCGCTGAGAAGGCTGAAATAAAGATTCCTTTCAGTGTGCACGTCGGATTCTGGGTTACAAAAATACTTTACACCTTATGTTTCGTGGTGATTCCTTTGCAATTCTACAGTGTAGGAGAATTCCTTATCGGTTACCTTACATACACCTTCACTACAGGCATCGTGATAAGTGTGATTTTCCAGTTGGCGCACACTGTCGAGGAGACCACATTCGTGATGCCTGACTCTGAATCAGGAACTCTTCAAAACGATTGGGCGTCACATCAGGTATTGACGACTGCGAACTTCGCCACACGAAACAAGATCATCACCTGGTTCGTCGGAGGGCTCAACTTCCAGGTCGAGCATCATCTCTTCCCCCGTATTTCGCATGTGCATTATCCGGCTTTGAGCCCGATTGTCCAGGAAACCTGCGAACGTCACGGACTACGTTACATCAATCAGCCTACGCTGTGGGGTGCGATCAATTCACATGTGAAGTTCCTGCAGAAATTGGGAAGTTAGAATTGACTGAAACCTGTGAAACACCAGAATGACGATAATGAAGCCCCTAAAGGGGCTTTTTTATTTCATACCCCCCTTAATTTTAAACAGGTGTTCAAATAAAAATATACTTTTTTCTTGACTACCCCCCTTATTTTAGGGTACCTTTGCTGAAAATAGTAGTTTTTAAAAACCATACCCCCTAAAAATGAGCAATATCCGATTCAGAGCACTTGAAACCGTACACAACCGCAAGCCGGTCGCTGTTCAATTACCAGAAGGGAAATCATCCGATTATTTCGCACAGAACGTGTTCAACCAGGAACAGATGCATAAGTTTCTTGCGAAAGACGCATACCGCGCCGTGATGGATGCCATACATCATGGAGCAGCAATCGACCGAAAGATTGCAGGCCAGATCGCTTCCGGTATGAAGGAATGGGCGAACACTATGGGAGCTACACATTACACTCACTGGTTTCAGCCATTGACCGGCCTGACTGCTGAAAAGCACGATGCCTTTTTCGACATAAGCGACGGTCGTGCGCTGGAGCAATTCTCCGGAAATGCACTTGTACAGCAGGAACCTGATGCTTCTTCTTTCCCCAGCGGAGGCATCCGCAACACCTTCGAGGCTAGAGGATATACCGCATGGGATCCAAGT
>JBJSZR010000020.1:0-4926 GCA_046090385.1 Bacteroidota bacterium | reverse complement strand
GGAATGAAACCCACGTAGCCTGACCTGACTTTATTTTTCCTGCTCGCTGTTTGACTTGTAAAAGGACCGGTATGGAGCCGATGATATCTATCACCGCGAATAAGATCGCAGAAACGGTGAGTATGTCGCGAAGGTTCGATGATGTCATGCTAGAAGTTTTCGATTGTCAGCAAATGTAATCAACCGGCATGTCTTCGATCTCCTACTTCCGACAGGAATCATTCAATATCATTCGGTCATTCATAAAACAAAAGAGGCTGCCTTTTCAGACAGCCTCCGTTTTGTTTAATCAAATGCATCACTCAGTCACCAATACTTGTCGGCGCACTTCTTCGCCACCTGCCTCGATGCGGACGATGACTACCGAATTGACCGATGAACGTACTGGAATAGCTGTCCTTTCAGAGATGATTTCCATACGGGACACCAACTCACGACCGGTCAAGTCGTAGATAGTGACAAACACCGCCTCGCCGATGGTATTTGAATGATAGATGTCCACCTGCTGCGAGCCTCCAACAACTGTCACATTGGAAGAAGTAAGCTGGATTACACCACTTAATGAAAGTGTGATGGACTGACTGCTTGTGGAAGTACAGCCATCAGCAGTTGTAACGGTCAATGTGATGGAATATGTTCCAGGCTGCGCATAGTTGTGTTGTGGATTCTGAGAAGTGGCGACGGATCCGTCGCCGAAATCCCAAGAGTACGAGGCAACAGCACCTGTTGAATTGTCAATGAAAGAGCAACTCAAGCCGACATCAGCCACTGAGAATGCTGCAGAGGGATTAGGCGAAACTTCGATGGAAAATGCAGCCGGCTGACTCAGACACGGCAGCTCCTGCACTTGCCAGTCATACACATAGTAATAGAAAGTGGAAGGACTGCTTGTGGAATTGGAGGAAGTGATGCTCAACAGACCCGCAACCGAATAAGGATATACAGCGCCACTGTTGTTGCGGAAAAGATTGGATCCAGCAACGACTCCCAGTTGATAGTTGCCTGGTGTTGGGATGTCGAAATCCAAAGTGACTCTGCTTTGTCCTGCCGGAACGCTTATCGTGGAAGATCGGATCAATGAACCGTTTGATCCATAGAGGTTGAATGTTCTGTTGGCAGTGCCGGATGCATCCACCCAAACGGATTTGATTCGACAAGGAACAAAGGTGGTGAAGATCTGTCTTCCTTCGAAACTCGTATTATGATAACCGCCACCACCGAAAGAACCGTTCACCGGACCGACATTATAAGCAGGAGTAGGAGTGAATTGGCGCACATAGTAGGTTACATTCGAAGTGACTGAAGGTGTTGTGAAGGTCGAACCGGTTGACAACACCGCTCCGGAACTGTCAGACCATTGCGCATCATCGCCAGGTATGAGCGTTGCTGAGAGTGTGGAGGTGGCGCCGGAGCAGACGGTACTGTTTCCTGTGACTGTTGGAGCGGCAGGCGTGGTTACGGAAATAAATGCGTTACGAACAAGCGTGTCCGAACCCAGCGTATTGGTCACAATCAATGTCACACTGAAGGTTCCTGGTGCAGTGTACGTATGGCTAGGATTCTGCAAGGTGGAAGTTGCACCGTCACCGAAATCCCAAAGCCATGACTGGGCTATATCAGTGGACTGATCAGTGAAACGAACAATACCGGAACAGGTGGAGGTGACATCAGAACTGAAATCGGCAGTGGGCGCAACCGTTGGTATCTGACAAAAAGAGGGAAGACTGAAGTCTTCCGTTTCATCGGCGGTATTGTCCGGACTTCCCTGCAGCGCATTTGCACCCATACCGCGACGAGCGAATGCAGACCAAATGATACACTTGTGTACACCACCATACAGGTTGACATCAGCCTGGAGAATAGCATCCCTTCCATCCAAGAATCCGGGACCACAAGGCTGTAATTTCATTCCCTCCATCACGAGACTCAACGCGATGTTGTTACCGCCGGTTCCGTTGATCCAATCAGGATCAAAGCCGAACTGCGAAATCAGATCCCAGGTGAGGTCCCATAAAGTAACACACCAGATCTCGCCTACGTCATGGACTCCCGCAGTAGAAGCAAGATCCGCATACGTTTGGGGATTGATGTTCATATCGGTGGAATATGGGTAATTCCGAATGCCACTTCCACTTACAGACTGGTTCAGAGCGTATGTCCCTATGCCACGGGCATCTGCACCTGCATCGCCTGGCTCAATGGTGAATAATAAGGCGAAATAATCACTCCAACCCTCACCAGCCTGTTCGCCGTTGAATAAACAATTTGAATTATTGGGACCTCCAGTGAGTCGATTAGATACTCCATGACCAAATTCGTGTGCGACAATCCCATTGTCCAACGAACCATCCTTTTCCTGATTAACCACCGAAGGGGGATTGAGAGTGCCGTTGACCACACCTCCCGCTGATAAAACCGCTTTCAAGGTATTGCCATCCGCCTGGGAGATCATGACAGCGGGTATGTTGGATGTTCCTGTGCCTCCCATTGCAATCGGAGAGCCTGCTTGATTATTACAGACGACTACGGCAATCGCACCTTGCGCTTCAGCTGCATTCACCTTGCTGATGAAAGTACAGGTTCCGCGATCGATGACTGCGATTTTGCCCGCAAGCGCAGATCCGTTTTGTATGGGATCACAAGCATCTGAAATCGGTGCAGTACCATCATCCACCAGTACCAGATCTGCGGTTATGGGAGCTGATATTGCAGGTCCGAAACCAGCTTCTATGGCCGAATAAGATCCGGCTATGGATGAAGGAAAATTTATCTGAAGATTCGCAACAGAAGATCCGGACCAGAGGTACATCTGCATACGACCGTTCTGACCATCGTCAGGCGTGGCAAAATTGGCATTGTTGGTGCCACCACCATCCTGTCCCTCTGCCAAAACCTGATCGTTGCCGGAACCTTGTCCGGAATAGTTGGTCACCTGAAAATTGCCTCCTGCCTCATCCAAACCATAATGGAACAATACATCATGAATACGATTATTGACATAAAAAAGATTGGTCAATGATGCTTCCAAATAACTGGCCGGTGTTTGGGTGAGGTTGATAGGGAAATCGAAATTCAGCGGGGCACCTCCGTCTGCGAAGGAACCTGGCGCATCCTGGTTCGCGATATCATCATAAGCAAATACATTGTTCCCTTGAGTAGTAGTGAACTCATCACCCGGATTGCCATCTGTGTCGTGCCAACCGTAAGGAGATGCACCTGGGTCTGCGGGACTTGAAAGCAGCGACCGGGAACCGAAGGAAGGTGCTTCAAGTGGGAATGCATAAACGTTGTAAACCGGCAGCAATGAATTTGATGATGGGTTAATCGTACTTGAAGATCTAAGCGAAGATGGGTGCGATGGGGATGCTGGAACGGGCGATTCGGCTTGTCCGAAATCACAACTCACATTCCAATCGTTCTTTTGAAGAAAATCACCCGTCGTGGCATCGAAGCGTAGATTCCACCAATGCTTCTGTCCGATCGGTGCGATACTGATGTTCCAGGCAAGTCGAACCCGATCTTCAACAGGAAGATAAACGAGAGTGACAATGACCCTCTCACGCGAGATAGTCGGAATGGTGAAAACATATTTATTGAGTTCGTCAACCTTGGTTTCCAATGTTGAGGGCATGGAAGCATCGAGAGCGAGATGATTCAATGCCTTGATGATGGCTTCAGAAGGACCGAATGACGGAACAGTGGTGTTTATTTTTCCTGACAGTCCTTTAACGAAGCGAGGAGCAAAAGAAAGAACCTGGCCATTACGCAAGGAGAATGTGCTCACGGCATTGAATACTCTGATACCGGAATGTTCCTGCTGGATGTAAACATAAGTCAATGCGGCTTTGGAAGAACTGTAGATGTCACTGACGGTCCATCCCTGAATGTCAACTTCAGTTAACTCAAGTTTACTGCGATCCGACTCCAGTCGGGCCTGGATGGCAGGTCGAACTTGGGTTACAAGTGATTTCTGCTGTTCACTCAAGCGCCCGTACAATTTTTCAGCGCCGGCATTGGTGGCAAAAAAGCCCGATAATAAGGCGAAGATTGAAAACAGTCTGGTCGAAATCGATTTCATGGCTGGTATGGTTTTATCAAAGGAAGGTTAAATGTATAGATTGATGAGGAACAAGGGAAGTGTTGTGAGACACATTCCGCTCCGGTTTTTCGAATTTCATCGAAACAACATGATTAAACAAAAAAAAGGGAGCATCGTTCGGATGCTCCCTTCAAAAAGACAATTCTATGACCTATCAGCCATTCAAGGCCTCTGCGCCGGCGACTATTTCAAGGATTTCGCCGGTAATCGCTGCCTGACGGGCTTTATTATAGGACAATTTGAGATTACGAAGCAACTCCCCGGCATTATCGGTGGCTTTATTCATAGCTGTCATACGGGCGCCATGCTCCGATGCGACCGAATCCAGAACCGCCTTGTACAACTGGATACGGATGGCTTTGGGAATCAGTTCAAGAACAAGTTGTTCTTTCGCAGGCTCGAAGATATAATCGTTTACAGCTGTCTTGGTTCCGCCGGATGGCGGAACGATGGGTAACATCTGTTCTACCTGAACGTACTGCACGGCCGCATTCTTGAACTGGTTATAAACCACCACCACCTTGTCATATGTACCGACACGGAAATCTTCCATGACTCGCGTCGCTATGGCGGAAGCACCTTCAAAAGAGAGGTTGTTATACAACTCGTTATGATTGCCTGCGTAAAGAGCGGGTTGTTTGGAGTAAAAATCGGAAGCCTTTTTTCCGATACACAATACCTTGACATCACCTGCCTTATGTTGCGCGGAATAATCCTCACGCAACAAACGGTTCACTGTTCGTATGATGGTGGCATTGAATGCGCCACATAAACCACGATTAGAATTCACCGCGATGATCAGTACCTTCTGTAAGGGTCTTGCTTTG
>JBJSZR010000019.1:0-2893 GCA_046090385.1 Bacteroidota bacterium | reverse complement strand
GGTGGATTGCAGAGCGAACCAGAAGGTGAATCCGAAGGTGATGAACGCTGTGGTCAAATGTATTGCCAGCCGAATGTGACTGACACTTGTTCGTTCTGAAAGCCCGCTCTTCACCATGAACCACCCCAAAAAACCTTGAAGACCTCCCAGAAGGAAAAGTAAAATCGATTTCCGAATGGTTCCTTTATCGAGTTTACGGGCTATCAGGAAGTAAAAAAAAGGAACAATGAATACAATACCGATCAGCCTGCCCACAAGTCGATGGATGTATTCCCACCAGAAAATGCCTTTGAAGTCCGACAATCCGAAATGGCTGTTCACCTCCTTGAACTGAGGTATTTGCTGATACTTTTCAAAAGCCTGTTGCCATTGCTGGTCATCCATTGGTGGCAAGGTTCCCATGATGACGTTCCATTCGGTGATGGAAAGTCCTGATCCAGTCAGTCGCGTTATGCCGCCTATTACGACCATGCAAAAAATCAGAAAACAACCGGAAAAGAACCAGATTGTAACGGGTCTGTAGGAATTGGCAGTGATCATCGGCAATATAACAAAACCCTATCCTGTTGGTTTTGGGAGATCAATCGTAACGTTGCTTGACGAACCAACGATCGTTCAATGTCAGGCCGAATGTGAAACGCACATAGCGTTCTTCGAGTAATCCGGAATCGGTAGTTCCACGTTTACCTGTCTCGGCCATGAATCGGATCAATGTCATACCCCTCCTGATAGGAATTCCAAGCCCTGCCGAAACACCGGCCTCCGTAAGCTGCTGACCACGTAACGAAAGGAATGAATTGGAGTAATGAAGACCGGCCATGTATTGCACCTGTTTCCAAAAGCCGGAGAAATTACGATCATCCGGTACAAACTGAGCCCCCAAAGAAATCCTGTAACTGTTTGCAAGCGAGTCTGACTGTCCGTATGAGCGATACTGTGACCAATTCTGCAAACGGATGTCACTGCTGATCAACCACTGGCTTCCCTTTTTCATACTTACTCCAAAAGCAAGTCCGGAGGGAAGCTTCACATCACCTGACTCACCTGTTACAGAATAAGCAGTATCCTTGACCAGAATCTGATCTTGTGTAATTGGATCAAGGTATCTGAAGGTTTCAGCCAGTAATGAACGGTTGGCATTCAAAAGAGCATCAGGGCTGTAGGTTGCGCCGAGAATAAGGCTCCAATCGCCACGCTGGTTCCTTTTGCGGACTTTTTTTTCTGCGAAACTGATGTTCTTTATTTTTTCTTTGAGGGAGATGACAATCGATGCCTTCCCGATCGTATCCGATGGCTGATCGGGATCTCGAAGCAGATTTTGGAGGATTCTCAAACTGTCGCTCAGTGCAATCGACTCCTTTCGTAATGTGGTGAGGGAATCAGAAGGAGATATCTTGAGGCTGTCGATGGTATACTGGAGCCCGAAGTTGAAATGAAAACCTCTTTGCTCACGACTGTCAGTAAGTCTGGTATTCAAGTAGGTCGAGTTGTCGAATTCGACCCGCCTCTCCTGTGTGATCGTACCGAAAAGATAAGAAGCACTCATGCCTGCCGTCATGCCTTTGAAAATGGAAAAACCCGAGGAAACAAAGAGCTGATTCAATCCACCTTTGCCCTGATATACATGAAGCTCTCTATCGCCGTTGTCATTTACCTGAGGGTCATCAATCAAATAACCCACATTACTCAGAGGAACTATTCCGAAACCAAGCGCAGACTTCCTGTGCTTTATGGGAAAAGCCATGGAGAAATATCCAAGTGAAGCATCTGTTGTACGCTGAGTCTTGTCAGTGCTCTGAAGCTTCATGAAACCTGCATTTATGCCTGCATCAAACGTGGTCAGAGCCAAGCGAGCATACGCAGCAGGATTGCTGTAATTAAGCGTGGTATTGCTATACACTGCAATGTTCACTCCGCCCATGCCGAGATTCTGATTCACCCCTGCTGCCTGGATATCGCCAATTCCGAATCGAGAATATGGAGATGAAGATGCATCTTGAGCATGCAATTCGCTACCGATCATCAATACCAGTATAAGACCGATGAAACGGAAATCAGGACTTTTTGATTGCATGTAAAAGGATTTGGTGAAGGCCATCAAGCACTAGCTCAGGGGCCGCAAATATGCCTATTTTAAGGTGGTCGGACAAGAGTAAAGCATCGCCACCTGTGATAACCACCTTCAAGCTGCGATATTTTTTTCTGTATTTAACTGCAAATCCTTCAATCTCCAGGGCTGCACCTACCACAGCGCCAGTCATCATGGAACCATAGGTATCCTTTCCAAGAAAGCCACCTATCCTTTTCGGTTCCAACAATGGCAATCTGTCCGTAAAGTGATGCATCGCATTCAAACGCATGCGGATTCCAGGGGATATGCTTCCTCCTCTATAGTTGCCACCTGCATCTATGAAATCGTATTTGATACAGGTTCCTACATCCACGACCAGAACATTTTTTTCAGGATACATGTGCTGCCCTGCCACCGCAGCAGCAATACGATCAGTTCCAAGAGTAGCAGGCGTGCTGTAACGGTTTTTTATCGGAATTGGTGTATTGTTATCCAGCACAACAAGATGGGTTCTCGTCGAAAAGAGCTTCCGCCACGAAACAGGAATCTTTGCAACAGCCGAAAGCAGTACTGCTTCGGGTTCAAAACGGGAAATCAAATCTCGCAGATTGGCTGTGCTAAAACGACTGCCTGTCAACACTTTGACAAGCCTGTTTCCGGAATAGACTCCTATTTTGGTGCGGGTATTTCCCCGATCGATCACAATATGGGTTCCCATGGAAGTGCAAAGGTAGTCCGGAAAGATACTTTTTTGAAAAAATCAAAAAATGGCTACTTTTGCGGTCCTTGAAGTTACGGTGATGTAGCTCAGTTGGTAGAGCA
>JBJSZR010000018.1:0-2254 GCA_046090385.1 Bacteroidota bacterium | reverse complement strand
CGCCCAACTACAATCTGATAATGTCCGCAGGTGATAAAGGTACCGCTAACCTTTTACAAGTAAGTAAGATCTCCGGTGATGTGCTTTTGACAATCCCATTGGGCAAAGACAAGAATCCGGTATATGATGTCGATATGGTTGAAGGAAAGTTGTATTACATGAAAGATGCCGATACCATGGAGTGCCACGTCTTTTGATTTTCCGTGTATTCAAAAAACAAAGACATCATGAAAAAACTATCAATCGTTATCACGTCTATTTGTTTTCTTACATCTTGTGCGCCTAAAATACATGAGATTGCAAATGGTAGAAAAATTTCAGACAAACAACTCAAGCGTAGATTTGACAGAGCGGCAAAAAATGCAATGAAACAAATGTCTAAAGAAGATTTGGAAATATTAAATGGGGTAGAATATTACCAAGTTGATACAATAAGGGTATCAGGTAATTAATCACCGTTTATGATGGGTTATTAATTGTAAACTTTGTTTTTGGTTGAATAAAAAGTCTCTCTTTAATCCCATTATTAAAACTCCAAAATGGTATTTTTTTCAATGCCGTAAATACATTATTATTTTTATCAAACGTGACGAAGATGAATAGACATGTTCATCGCCTTCTGTTGACAGTATTTAAGCCCTTTAGTTTCTTTTCATCAAAGGTTGATCGATATTTCTGATATGAACGGACGATTTTTCATCTGCTATCTTGTTATCTCGATATTCTCATACTCTTGTAAAAAAGAATCCGGTTCTAAGGAGCCTCTTTCAATGAGAGTGCGTCATGAAGTGGATGGTGATCCGCTGTTACAAGACTCACTTTTGTACGTTTCCGATGCAGGTTATCCCTTTCAAGTAGGGCGCTTACGTTATTTCTTGTATGATTTTTCATTGGTTACCGCAGAGAATTTCCTCGAACCTGTGGGTGGATTTCAGCTGGTCGACTCATGGTACGCATTTGCACAGGATTTTCAAATCGGCGAGGTTCCAAAGGGCGAATACATCGGTATTGAATTTCATTTGGGGTTGAATGCAATTGCCGATCGCCAGGGCGGACTGGCCACAACCTCCGGATACGATGAAATGTCAGGCGCTCCGACTGCCTATGGCTACTACCATTATTTGAAGTTCGACGGACTTTATCTATTTGACGATACATTACGTGACTACAAGCTATATCTCGCCGGCGCTGATGCAAGAATAAGGTATCGCATTCTGCGCAATTTTTCTGTTGGTGCAGGTGGACGGCGGCTCGAATTGGTCATGAATCTGGGAGAATGGTTGCGTAATCCTGAGGATTACGATTTTTTGGCTGATGGCCCCAATTCCCTGGACAATCCTTCATCCATGATCAAATTGGCATCCAACGGAACGGATGTGTTTCGATTGGAATGAAAAAATATCATAATCAGTATTTTACAGGGTTTTTAAAATAGGAGACTGGGGGTTATATTCGTTGTCCTATCCGGCCGAATATGAAGAGACTATTACCCGTCATTGCTACTTTTTTCTTCGCACTTAACCTGACTGCTCAGGATCGCATCGTAAAAGGGACCGTACGATCGGCTGAAAATGGTGAGCCGCTTCCGTTTGTTCCGGTTGCTGTGAAGGGAAGTTCCAACGGGACAAGTACGGATATCAATGGCAACTATTCTTTAAGTGGTGTGACTGAACGGGATACGTTGGTGTTCAGTTCAGTTGGATATGCCGCTAAATCGGTTGCCATAGGTGCCCAAGCGGTCATCAGTGTCAGTCTTGTTGAAATCACTCAACAGCTTGATGAGGTCGTGGTGACTGCATTGGGCGTCAATCGTCAGCAACGTCAACTTGGTTATTCGACCCAAAAAGTGGATGGGCAGGAAATCCAGCAGTCCAATTCTCCCAACATCGTCAATGCTCTCACCGGCAAAGTGTCCGGCGTGCAAATCAGCAATCCGGATGGAGTGGATGGAGGAACAACTCGAATCGTTATCAGAGGCAATAACAATATCTCGGGGAACAACCAGCCTTTGATTGTCGTGGATGGCGTGCCAATGAGCAACGATCCCGGAATGACCGATATAGGTCGTGGCCGTGATTGGGGTTCCGCCATCAACAATATCAACCGTGAAGATGTGGAGTCGATCAATATTCTTAAGGGCGGTGCCGCATCTGCGTTGTATGGTGCTCGTGGTGCCAATGGAGTCGTTCTCATCACTACCAAAAAAGGCCGCAAGCAACAGGGAATCGGAGTTACCTATAACATGACCTGCAAA
>JBJSZR010000017.1:0-7249 GCA_046090385.1 Bacteroidota bacterium | reverse complement strand
GTGGAGGAAGCAGGTAACAGTGCAGACGGTTGCTGAATCGTTCCTGATGCAGTCGCTGTGCATCCGTTGGCATCCGTTACTGCGTACGAGTAACTTCCTGCAGTAGTAACGAAAGTCCCTGTTCCGGAGTAAGGCGAGTTGCCTCCTGATGCGATCACTACCACGCTTGTTGTTCCTCCATTACAAAGAATACTACCCGAAGAGGATGATGCATTCAGAGGTGAAGGTTGTGTAATGGTTCCTGAAATGGAGGCAGAGCAACCGATGGCGTCTGAAACTGAAAAGCTGAATGGACCTGCTGATCTGGTGAAATTGCCAGTTCCGTTATAAGGAGCAGTACCGCCTGTCGCAGTCAATACCACCGTAGTAGAGCCTCCGTAACAAAGCACCGAAGTCCCGGTCGCTGTCAGGGTGATATTGCACGTTGGATCTCCGACCGAAGCCGTTGCTGTGGTGCTACATCCGTTTGCGTCGGTTATTGTCACCGTGTAATTCCCTGCAGTGAGTCCTATTGCAGTTTGGGATATGGAGTTGTTTGACCACAGATAGCTGTATGGGGTCGTACCGCCTGAACAATTTGCGGTTGCGGTACCATTGTTACCACCCACGGTAGTTGCTCCTGTAGTGGTTACCGTTGCAGCCAGCAAAAGGGGTTGGACCACCGATCCGGTTATCGATGCAGTGCACCCGTTTGCATCCGTCACCGTATAGGCGTATGGTCCGGCTGATACGGAATAATTTCCTGTTCCTGAGTAAGGAGAAGTTCCGCCATTGGCTGAAACCACCAGCGTAGCAGTTCCTCCGAAACAGGAGATATTGCTTGATGATGCTATAACTGATAGTGGAACGGGTTGTGGAACAGTTCCGTTAGCGATCGCAGTGCACCCGTTCAAATCAGTAACAGTGAAAATATAGTTTCCTGCTGATCGTATGAACGATCCAGTGCCTGTATAGGGCGCAGTTCCACCAGAGGCACTTACGTTAATGGTTGTAGTTCCGCCATGGCATGATATCGAGCCATACGAGGACGAGGTGTTCAATACAGAAGGTTGCGAAATGGTTCCCGCTGCGGTGGTGGTGCAACCATTGGCATCTGTCACCGTAAGCGAGTATGCGCCTGCACTACGCGTGAAAGCGCCCGTTCCGGAATAGGGCGATGTGCCACCGGAGGCTGAAACGGTTATAATTGTCGTGCCGCCGTTGCATGCAATCTGTCCGGAAATGGATGTGGCCAGTAGTGCGGAAGGTTGTCCGATTGTTCCGTTCGTAACCGCTGTGCATCCATTGGCATCGGTAACCGTGTAAGAATAGTTCCCTGCCGTTCTTAAGAAATTACCTGTACCATTATACGGTCCTGTTCCGCCACTTGCATTGACAGTAACGGTGCTGTTGCCACCGAAGCAAGCAATTGGCGTGGCAGAGGTGGATGAAATAAGAGCATTTGGTTGTGTGATGGTCCCAGTTGTTGTGGCGCTACATCCGTTGGTGTCGTTAATTAAGAAAAAATATGTTCCGGCGTTGCGTAAAAAGCTACCTGTTCCTGAATAAGGCGCTGTGCCCCCTGATGCTGAAACCACAATTGTGGAGTTCCCGCCAAAACAAAGAATGGCCGATGAATTGACTGTTATCGTAAGCTGAGAAGGCTGTGTGATCGTACCGCTGGTTGTCTGAGTACAGCCGTTGGCATCTGTTATGGTATACGTGTACGATCCGGCTGATCTTATGAATAGACCAGTACCGGTGTAAGGTGCTGTTCCTCCGGAAGCGATCACTGTTATACTCGTATTACCCCCATTACATGCGATAGGAGGATAGGAGGAGTTCGCAATAACATTCGTCGGCTGGGAGATCGTTCCGGTGCTTATAGCCGTGCAACCCTTCGAGTCGGTTACTGTGTAGCTGTAAGTTCCAGCACTTCGGGTAAAGGTACCGGTTCCGATATAGGGAATCGTGCCACCGGAAGCGGAAACAGAGACGGATGTACTTCCCCCATTGCATAGGATGCTTCCGGCCTGTGATGTAGTACTCAATGCGCTTGGTTGGGTCACTGTTCCGCTTATGATGGCCGAGCATCCGATTGCATCAGTCACCGTGTAAGTATAAGCACCGACAGAACGAGTGAAGTTTCCTGTACCGCTGTAGGGAGAAGTGCCACCAGTGGCCGTTACGCTGACTACCGTTGTACCACCAAAGCAATTGATACTTGTGCCAGTAACCGAAATGAGTATATTACAAGAAGGGTCGCCTACCGAACCTGATGCACTGGTAGTGCAACTGTTTGCATCTGTGATGATCACAGTGTAGCTTCCAGCATTTAATCCGGTCGCTGTGGATGAAGTAGCTCCACTCGACCAGGAATATGTGTATGGAGGCGTACCGCCCGAAGTGGAAGCGGAAGCTGTTCCGTTACTGCCTCCCACTGTTGTTGCATTGGTGGTCGTGATGGTTGCGGAAAGTCCTGTGGGCTGCGTCAATGATCCGCTGACCGATGATGTGCAGCCATTCGCATCAGTTACAGTATAGGTATAAGAACCGGCAGGTCTTGAGAAACTTCCGGTGCCCGAGTAGGGTGATGTTCCACCTGTAGCACTAATGGTCAATGTGGTGGTGCTGCCAAAGCACGGTATTGATCCCGCGGATGATCCCGCGGATAGAAGTGTAGGCTGACTGATGTTTCCGGTCGTATTAGCAACACAGTTGTTCGCGTCCGTAACAGTGAAAGTGTATGGACCTGCACTCCGTGTGAAGGATCCTGTTCCATTATAAGGAGGAACACCACCTGAAGCGGTCACAGTAACATACGTCGTACCTCCAAAGCAAGGAATCATGCCGGCATTTGAGGCTACTATCAATGCAGTAGGCTGTGTAATTGTACCATTAGCCGTAGCAGTGCATCCGTTCGCATCTGAAACTATGAAGGAATAGGAACCTGCAGGACGGGTGAAGGTGCCGGTTCCGGAATATGGCGCAGTTCCTCCCGAAGCATTTACAGTCACCGCTGTAGTGCCACCATTACAGGCAATACTTCCAGGCAATGCATTTACGGATAGTGGCGTAGGTTGAACGATACTTCCGGAGGTAGTTGCTGTACATCCCGCTGCGTCAGTAATGGTGTAAGAATAGGCTCCGGCAGTTCTTGTGAAAGTTCCTGTGCCTGTATAGGGAAGGGTGCCACCGGATGCACTGACCGTGACATTAGTGGTTCCGCCATTACATGATATGGTTCCGGCCGATGATGAGGCTAAAAGTAAGGAGGGCTGTGCAAGTGTTACACTGATTGTCGAAACGCAATTCCTTGAATCGGTTACAGTGAAAATATAGGTTCCGGCGTTTCTGGAAAAAGCACCTGTGCCCGTATAAGGTATCGTACCTCCGGAAGCAGTCACTGTGATGTTCGTTGAACCGCCATTACAATTGATGGAACCTGAAGTCGCACTTGCAATCAAGATGGTTGGCTGTGTCAATGATCCGGATACAGTATCCCTACAGCCATTAGCATCGGTTACTATGTAAGAGTAAGGACCTGCTGTTGCGCTGAATGTTCCTGTTCCTGTATAAGGCGTGGTTCCTCCAGTGGCGGCGACTGCGATATTGCTGGTGCCACCATTACAGGCAATGATTCCGGGGGTGGCGATTGCATCCAAAGCGCCCGAAGGCTGGTTGACAATTCCAGTGGTTGTAGCGGTACAGCCTAAATTATCCGTAACAGTGTAAGTATAATTTCCTGCTCCGCGGGTGAACGCTCCTGTTCCGCTGTAAGGAACAGTTCCTCCGCCCGCTGTAACGTTCACCGTAGTACTTCCTCCGAAGCAAAGTACGTTTCCTGCTACAGAAGAGCTGGCAGTCAGCAGTGGCGGTTGAGAAATGGAACCGCTGATGGAAACTGAACAGCCATTTGCATCGGAGATGGTATAGTTGTATGGTCCGGCAGAGCTTAAAAAAGATCCCGTACCGGTGTATGGGGTTGTTCCGCCCCCCGCAGATACGAGAAGATTGGTTGTTCCACCGAAGCAATTTATCACTCCAGCCGTAGCCGAGGCAGTAAGAACAGCCGGCTGATTCAAAACCCCTGTAGTCACAGAAACACAACCTCTAGCGTCCGTCACCACGTAATTATAATTGCCTGCGCTGATGACGTAACTGCCTGTGCCGGTGTACGGCAAAGTTCCACCCGTAGCAGAAACGTTGACGGTCGTAGTTCCACCATTGCAGGGGATAGAACCTGTTGCGGTTGAAGCAACCAAAGCACTCACCGGCTGAGTAACGGTTATTGCGGCGGTATCAGTACAACCATTGTTATCGGTAATGGTGTAAGAATAGGATCCGGCAGGAAGGGTGAAAACACCGGTACCCGTGTAAGGAGAAGTACCACCTGCAGCCGAAACATTTATGGTCGTTGTCCCGCCAAAACATGAAACCGATGCTCCCGCTGCAGTAGCATTGAGCAGTGTCGGTTGGGTGATGTTGCCATTTACTGAAGCGGAACAATTATTGGCATCATTCACTACATAGGAATAGGCGCCGGCGTTTCGGGTAAACGTGCCGGTACCCGAATAAGGCGGAGTTCCTCCTGAAGCAACTACGTTCACCGTGGTGGCATCTCCGTTGCAAGCAATGGCTCCGGCAGTTGCGGTGACCGACAATACGCTCGGTTGGGAGATGATTCCACTCCTTGTTGCAGAGCATCCGATGGAGTCAACGACAGTAAAGGAATATGGACCCGCTGAACGGACAAAACTTCCTGCACCTGTGTAAGGACTTATTCCTCCAACTGCGCTCACGGTTATATTCGATGTTCCACCAAAACATGGAATGTTCGAACTGGAAACCGTTACCTGAAGATTGCAATTCGGATCACCTACGACTGCTGAAGAGGTTGCTGTACAACCCCTGCTATCGCTTACAGTGACCGTATAAGTTCCGGCTGTTATATTGGTCAAGCCTGAAGTTGTAGCCCCATTCGACCATGAGTAAGAGTAGGGAGGAGTCCCTCCTGTGACAATGACTGATGCGGTGCCATCGCTTCCACCCACCGTATTACACGGGGTTGTATTTACCAGAGGAGATACCGCTGTCGGTTGTGTGATCGAGCCACTGGTGGTAGCTGCACAACCGTTTGCATCCAGTATTGAATATATATAGGATCCGGCATTCCTGGAAAAAGTCCCTGTTCCTGTATAAGGCTGCGTGCCTCCGTTACCGCTTACAGTCACAGAAGTACTACCGCCGTTACAGTTTATGGTACCTGCTATGGAACTTGCCGTAAGAGTGGTAGGTTGTACGATCGCACCGTTGACTGATTTACGACAACCATTTGCATCAGATACTACATAAGCATAGCTTCCTGCGGCTGTTGTGAAAGTGCCTGTTCCCGTGTATGGCGGTACTCCTCCCGTTGCACTCACAACTACAGTCGTGGTTCCACCATTACATGCGATGGTCCCGGGAGTAGCGCTTACAACAATTGCTGATGGCTGGCCGATGGTACCGGTAAGCGTTGTACTGCACCCGAGAGTATCAAGTACTGTGAAGGTATATGGTCCGCCAGCGCGGTTGAATATCCCCGTGCCTTCATAGGGTGGCGTGCCTCCTGATGCTGAAACCGTTACCTGAGCGCTGTCACCATTGCAGAGAATAGATGTAGCGCTTGACGTTGCAATCAGTCTGCTGGGTTGTGTGATTGTGACTGATGCGGAGGATGTGATACCTAAAGCATCCGCAACGGTGAAGGTGAATGTTCCTGCAGTACGGGAATACGTGCCTACACCGCTGTATGGAGGGGTGCCACCTGCACCTATCACTGAAACCGTTGTAGTGCCCCCAAAGCATTTTATCGGGGAGTTCACGTTGATGATCACCCTCACCGAAGTGTTTCGGGCAAATGAGGCATCCACTTTCGCAAGTATGATATCGGAGTTGGCGTTGTTGTTGTATTGCTCACACCCTCCTGAAACCAGGATGCTGTTGCCGGGCTGGTCATCGCGCTGGTAGAGAACGTATGCCTTACTGTCTACAGTCCTTGCCATGCTGGCATAAACTGCTTCTTCCAATTCACCGTTTCCTCCATAGGAAACGTTGGCCACGATATCCTTTGGTGTTGTCCAGGTGACACCGTTATCAGTGGAAGTGATCATATAGATGTGCCGGCGAGCCTGACTGCCAGAAAGTGTAGCCGTGTTGGTATCACATAACTCGCAGATCGACTGATAGGTGACATACAAGTTCCCCGTAACGTCAATACCTGCTGATGGCATTTGTGTCAGTCCTCCGTCGAAATAACCATAAGGACTGCTGCAAGCACCTCCGGTCGGAAGATTCAGGATTCCGTCGTTGTTCATATCGAGACTTTGTGCGACCAAAACATACGCATCGGTTGCCATCGACTCGTTCCAGTAGTATAATCCGTCCGTGTTCGGAAATATGCTGAGGCCTTGTCCGGCAGTGCGACAGAATACACGCATTTTACTGAACCACACGTGTACCATTCCGCTGTTATCTATAAGAGCGTGAGCATCGGCACCGTTGGACAAAAGGGTATCTGCAATACCATCAGGTGCTCCGGTGCCGTTCGGACCATAAGCATCGGTATTCATAGTAGCAGCATTGAAGAGCGGAATAGGGAATTGCTGGATGATTTTTTTAGTCCACGTATTTCCTCCGTCAATCGATTTTATGATACCGACATCCGTGTCGTAGTCTCCGAAAACAATCACAACGGTTCCGTTTTTGGCATCGATGGAATATGCATCAGCGTCCCAACCTCTGTAGAATGTACTGTTAATGGATGGTATTACAGTGCGTAGTACGGGCCATGTCACTCCGCCATCATTGGATCGTGAATAGAAAATGGGACCGTTCTGTCCGTTCACGTTCGTACCGCTAGTGCCCGATCCATGCCAGATCAAATGAATGGTGTCGCCATCTGCGATACCTTTTGCCCAAGTATCAAAGTTCGATGCACCGCCGTTGCTGAGTGCGTTAGGCAACTGAGTCCAAGCACCGGTCCCCTTTACTGCACGTCGGTTGAGCAACATGGTATTAGTGGTCGAAGAATGTGCAACGGACATTTCCTTGCCGCTTGGTGTCACAATGATATTGGTATACCCCGTACGGTAAGTATTCTCTGTACGATTGATTGAAGCAAGTCCCGGACCTGTATTGCCGATAGGATTTATCCAACCATTGATCCACAAGCCGGTACTGTTTGGATCGAAGTAATTATAACCGGTGCCTCGATCATTGAAGGGCG
>JBJSZR010000016.1:0-1816 GCA_046090385.1 Bacteroidota bacterium | reverse complement strand
ATTGCGTATAGGCACTGGATGAGCTGATGGTATTGCCTTCAATCACCAAGCTTCCTTGATTGCTCACGGCTATAGCTCTTGAAAATTGATTCAAGAACAAGTTGTTTGAAACAATGCCTCCGGTTTCAGGATTCAGTGAAGCCAAGCCGTTCATATAATAGCCGATCGATCCGTTCCTTACTGTATTATTGGTGAAGGTGAAATTAGAGTCGTTTGTGGGCGTGCCGAATGATGAATAAACTACTGCTGCGAGGCTGTTTGCAACCTGATTTTGCGATGAGCCAGTCAACTTGCAATTGGTGATGGTGTTGAAACACGCGGTATTGCGCAATTCAAACACTCTTGCATAAGGCTCTATTCCGCTTCTTTCAAAAGTGACATGACGGAAAGTGATATGATCAGCTCCGTCGAGTCGAAGTACATAATTCGGATTGCCAAGGCTCGGATCGGATGGTGCAGTGAATTTGACAGAGTCTGCATTCAGTGCTACAGATTGGAAAGTGATGGTGGAGGACTGGCTTGTGCCGGTGATGGCAGGTATTGAAAGCCGAACAGTATCAATGGTGCTATTGATATTGAAAACAACTGAACCGCAGATGCCGTAATTTGAAAGTGCGTTGATAGCCGCGCTTAGATTGTTGTAATCCGCTCCGGCACCACCTATCGTATAAGTTCCAGCTGAGAATCTCGTGCTCAATCCTGATGAAACGAAACCGTCATTTGCAGGGTCATCGTCCTGTATGCCGTTAGGGGATGATGTGGTAGCGGATAAGATGATATTCGCTGCTGAGGAAAAGTTATAGGCACCTAGGTTGATCGTATCGCTCTCCCCGGTAAGAAGAGGATTCAGGTATACCAATTGCGTCTGTGGAACATTGTCCACTGACCAGTCGATATTCAGACTGTTTACATCATTGGTCCCGAAGTTGGATACGACCACAATGACATCGTTCAACCCTCCACAAAACGATCCGACAGGGGATAGGATGGAGGTTATACCTACGTCTGTGCTTTGTGCTTGTGCCTGATGGCCCGATAGTGTTGCAGTTAACGAAACAGCAAACAAGATTTTGAAAAAGTACTTCATGTGTTGGGGTATTATGAATGGTTGACTTTGAAATCTATACCGACGCAAATTATCAATGATCTCCCTTTATTTAGAGATGAATCGACGTTTACTATCGACAAATTACGTGTTGAAAAAGTTTCAATCAGCCTGTGGAGGCTTGGTGTCATTCGGCTTGTAATCGTATCTGATCTCTACAGACTGTTTTGATCCGGCAGGAGTTCCTGATTCAAGCTCGATTTCCGTTACAGGTGGCTGATTTTCCAATTTTTCCGCTTCCGACTTCTCATCAATTTCCCACTGATAGAGTTTTCGTTGCGGACCTTCGGATTTATAGTAAATAGCAACAAATAATCCTGCGATACTTCCTGCCAGGTGCGTTTCCCATGATTGTCTTGGATCAATTGGAAGTATTCCCCAAGCAAGAGAACCATACAGAAAGACTACAAGCATTGATATAGCCATCAATCGCACATCTTTTCTGAAAATACCGCTGAAAAAGAGAAAAACGACCATGCCGTAAATCAGTCCGCTGGCTCCAATATGATATTCTTGCCGGCCAATAAGCCATACCCACGCGCCGGTAAGTATCCAGATCAGTACAATCACTTTGGTCGCTATGCTTTTGTAAAAATGAAAAAGACCTGCTCCGACTATCAGTATCGGTATCGTATTGGAAACAAGGTGATCGAGGTCGGAATGTAAAAAGGGAGATATCGCAATTCCGATCAACCCCTCCAGCGATCTCGG
>JBJSZR010000015.1:0-2444 GCA_046090385.1 Bacteroidota bacterium | reverse complement strand
GGTGTCAATACTACGCTAAAGATCATCAAGAGACTGGAAGATCGTGTAGCTCGGGATAAGTATGTCGGTACGGATGAGCTTAACAGGCTATTGAAAGAGGAAATCACTTCCTTATTGGCTGAAAACAACACACTTGTACAGCCTGATTTCTCCTTGCCCACTGGGCTTACCGGACCCTATGTCATTATGGTCGTGGGCGTGAACGGAGTCGGAAAAACCACTACCATCGGAAAGTTGGCGCACCAATTCAAATCACATGGTAAATCAGTGATACTCGGTGCCGCAGACACCTTCAGAGCAGCTGCTATCGACCAGTTGGAAATCTGGTCAAAAAGGGTCGATGTTCCGATCATCAGACAGGAAATGGGATCTGACCCTGCTTCAGTCGCATTTGATACCATTCAGTCAGCCGTTGCTCAAAAAGCGGATGTAGCCATCATTGATACCGCGGGAAGACTGCACAACAAAATCAACTTGATGAACGAGTTGTCAAAGATCAAAAGAGTCATGCAAAAGGTGATTCCGGAGGCTCCTCATGAGGTGTTGTTGGTGTTGGACGCTTCAACGGGACAAAATGCCGTTGAACAGGCGCGTCAGTTCACGTTAGCTACCGAAGTGAATGCTCTTGCACTCACCAAGCTCGACGGTACGGCAAAAGGCGGTGTCGTGATAGGTATTTCAGATGAATTCAGAATTCCTGTGAAGTACATAGGTGTTGGTGAGAAGTTACACGATCTGCAGGCATTCGACAGGGTAGCTTTTGTTGATTCACTTTTCGGTAGTGGTTCATGAAGACCAGGACTCTCAAGAAAAACAAGGTGAATGTTATCACCCTCGGTTGTTCGAAGAATATCTTCGACTCGGAAGTGCTGATGGGTCAACTCAAAGCCAATAAGTTCGAAGTGGCTCACGAATCAGATGAAGGAGATGCCGCTGTGGTAATCATCAATACTTGCGGGTTCATCGATAATGCAAAGCAGGAAAGTATCGATACCATACTTGAATTCGCTCAGGCCAAAAAGGATGGTCGTATCGATAAGCTGATTGTCACTGGATGCCTCAGCGAACGTTACAAACCTGAACTTAGAAAAGAGATCCCGAACGTGGATGAGTTTTTCGGCACCCGCGATCTTCCTAAATTATTGAAATCGCTTGGAGCCGACTATAAACATGAACTGGTCGGCGAACGCTTATTGACTACGCCTCAGCATTTCGCCTATTTAAAGATATCTGAAGGCTGTGATCGGCCATGTTCGTTTTGTGCAATACCGCTCATGCGAGGAAAGCACGTTTCTGTTCCGCATGAAAGATTGGTGGCGCAGGCTTCAGAACTCGTATCCAAAGGCGTGAAGGAACTGATTCTCATAGCTCAGGATCTGACCTATTACGGACTTGATATTTACGGTAAACGGGATTTGGCAACTCTTTTAAAACGACTCTCCGATGTTGATGGCTTGGAGTGGATACGGCTTCATTATGCATATCCATCCGGTTTTCCTATGGACGTATTCGATGTCATGAATGAGCGGTCGAATATCTGTAAGTATCTCGACATGCCATTGCAACACATCTCCGATACGGTGCTCAAAAGCATGCGAAGGGGCACTACCAAACTCAAGACGACAGAACTCGTTGAGGCCATTCGTGCTAAAGTTCCCGGTATCACGATGCGAACCACATTGATTGCGGGATATCCGGGTGAGACACAACAGGATTTCGAGGAAATGGCCCAGTGGGTCAGGGAAACAAGGTTCGACCGACTCGGCATTTTCACTTACTCTCACGAGGAAAATACACACGCGTTTTCTATGATAGATGATGTTCCGGATGAAGTGAAACGTGAGCGTGCTGAATCGATCATGGCTATCCAGCAATCCATTTCTTCAGAACTGAATCAGGAAAAAGTAGGGAAAGTATACCGTACGCTTTTCGACAGGAAAGAAGGTATCCATTTCATTGGCCGTACGGAAGCGGATTCACCTGAAGTTGACAATGAAGTACTTGTTGACGCGGCTTCTAACTACGTTCGGATTGGTGATTTTGCTGATATACGAATCACCAAGACGGAGGAGTTCGATCTTTTTGGTGAACCGGCCACCTCATGATATCTTTTGGGGATTATCATCAGGTAAAAAACGTTTTAGTATATCAAAAGGCAAAAAAGAAAAGGCTGCCTAAAAAGACAGCCTCTATAGGTTCAGTCACTCGAACTGTTCAATGTTTGACCACGAACTTGCCCAATACCATTCCAGCACGGAAGAAGTAAAGCCCGTCAGGAAGTGAACTGGTGTCAAGTTGTTTATTTGGTCCTGAACCGGACAGTGACATAATCTGATTCTTACCATCAATCCCGTATACCATTATGGTCCTTTGTGCTGCTCCGACAGCCGGAAGGTTTAAAAGGTCATTAGCCGGATTAGGATATGGATAAATGGATGGGCTCT
>JBJSZR010000014.1:0-484 GCA_046090385.1 Bacteroidota bacterium | reverse complement strand
TTCAAGATTGCTGGTGAAACCGACATAATGTTTACCGCATCTTTGAGAAAAGAGCACATAAACGACAAACATCATAAAAATAAAAACAGCCGGAAAGAATCCGACTGCTTAAAGGTAGCGGGGGCAGGACTCGAACCTACGTCCGCCTCAGGCGGATATGCGCCAGATGAGATCAGTGTGGCAAGCAATCGATAAATCTTCTGCCAACTCCACTTTTCAGCCACTTTTCACGTCGCATCGCTTCTGATTTTGAAGGGAATGACTCTGAGTGGATTATTTTCCATGGACGACATCTCGTCGTCCATCCTTTCTTAGAGAGTTGGTTGTGCGATAACAGTCTTTGTTCAAGATTGCTGGTGAAACCGACATAATGTTTACCGCATCTTTGAGAAAAGAGCACATAAACGACAAACATCATAAAAATAAAAACAGCCGGAAAGAATCCGACTGCTTAAAGGTAGCGGGGGCAGGACTCGAACCTACG
>JBJSZR010000013.1:0-2913 GCA_046090385.1 Bacteroidota bacterium | reverse complement strand
GTCTTTCGGAATGGAAGTGAAAGCGATGCCTACCTCGAAGAGGGTGACACCGAGCAGGATCCAGAACACTTTCCAGATCAATTTGGTGGTCAGAGCTCCGTGCTCGTGGCCTTGCGCATTTGCAGAGTGGTTATCGGACATGTTATTTTCTGATTACCTGATTAAACGAGATAGAAGAATGTGAAGACGAAGACCCATACAAGGTCAACGAAGTGCCAGTACAAACCGACTTTCTCGACCAGTTCGTAATCTCCTTTTCGGTCGAGGAAGCCCTGAGCAACAAGTATGAACACGATGATGTTCAGCACGACGCCACTGAAAACGTGGAATCCGTGGAAACCCGTAATGAAGAAAAAGAAGTTCGCAAAAAGTGGTGTATTACCGTATTCGTTTTCCTGAAGGTTAGCACCCTCGATATGATGTTTTGCAGTGGCAATGGCGACCTCGGCTTCGGCACCTTCCAGTTTGGATCGATCACGGAAAAACAATGTACCAGGTTCCAAATCATCGGTACGGGCGAAACGACCATCGGCGAGGATGTAAGCACCTTTTTCAGAACCATGAATGAAATGATACCACTCCCATGCCTGTGAGCCAAGGAACATAAAGCCTCCTACGATTGTGAGACCAAGCCAGCGGAGAACAGATTTACGATCCTTGTTATGCCCCGCAAAAACCGCCAACACCATGGTGACTGACGACATGATAATGAAGGTCATAAGACCTACGTACGCTAATGGTACATGGCCATGAATGAAAGGGAAGTGCGTGAACACATCTCCCGGAAAAGGCCAGATGTCGGTAAAGCGATGGCGCATGTAACCGTAAGCGATCAGGAGGCTTGAGAACGTGAACGCGTCCGATACCAGGAATATCCACATGAACATCTTTCCCCAACTCATGCTGTATGGGGAATTACCGCCTCCCCAAACTTTAGAGGAACTTACGGCTGCTGAATGACTCGACATAAAAGAGTTGTTTGCTGTAGTTGTTTGGTTTCTTTTCGAATTTCCGCCATCAACGGAAAAGGTACAGGAAAAGATACAGATAAACCCAGAGGATACCGAGGAAGTGCCAATAGGTAGCACAAAGACTGACCCCGGAGTATTCAACGGATGAGTACTTTTCCCGTAATGCATGCGAAAGTACTACAATTAGCGCTAAAATTCCTCCTGCCAAGTGCAAAATATGAAGAACAGTAATGGCATAAAGAAAGGATGCGGAAACGTTTCCGATTGCGGCTGCCTCCGCCATGGTCTCACTGCCCGCCGGCACATATGTATAACCCGTTTTTATATCAGAAATGTGGCTACTGAAAGCGATACCCCGATCGAATAATTCAGACCAGGCGAAATATTGAGCAACAACAAACCCAAATCCAAGTAATAGCGTCAAAACCAGCCATTTGACGAGGTCTCTGGAATTGCCTTTTTTGATTGACTTCAAGGATAGCTCCATAGGTACACTGCTGAGGATAATCACAACCGTACTGATCATGAATGTCCAAGGCAACTCGAATTGAGCCCATTTACCTTCACTTTGCCGTACGATATAGGCGGAAGTAAGGCCTGCAAAAAGCATGATAATACTGATGATCCCGAACCACAACAGGGTTTTTCGGGTCTTCAGTTTTACCTCATTTTCAATCAATTGTACGTTTTCCATTACGGTGTCATGAGTTTTTCAAACATCCAGGCCAACTGCACCGCAGGGAGATACAGGAAGGACCCGAACATCAGCCGATGGGCGGCCTTGATTTCCAGGGTCTTATATAAACCCATAGCCTGCCAGGTGAAAATTCCTCCACAAACCAAAAGCGAAATGGTTGTTATCCATCCAGCCTGATTGAAGGCCATCGGCACGTAAGCCATAGGAATCAAACAAGCCGTGTAAACTAAAGTTTGACGGGCTGACGATTGATTTCTGCCTCCAGCCGACGGCAACATTCGAAACCCGGCCTTCAGGTAATCATCGTGCATCACCCAAGCGATAGACCAAAAATGCGGGAATTGCCAGATGAACTGAATGGTGTACAACAAAACTGCTTCCATTCCTACCGAATCATTGGCAGCGATCCAACCCAACATCGGCGGGAATGCGCCCGGAAATGCACCGATAAGAACTGCAAACGGTGTGTAACGCTTTGCGGGTGTATAAACTAATGTGTAGAGCAAGAGTGAGAGCAAACTGATGGAACCGCAAAGGGCGTTCATCTTGGTCCACAAAATCCAAACACCTGCAACTCCCATCACAACAGATGCCAGGGTGGCTTCAAATACGGACATCCTTCCTGCGGGAATCGGTCGCCGAGAGGTACGATCCATCAGCTTATCCAAATCGCGCTCAAGAACCTGATTGAACCCATTGGAAGATCCGGTTACCAGATATCCTCCCAACATCAGCCACATCAATTGAGAAGTAGCGAAAATTCCATCAGTCGCTATGATATAACCGGTCGCAGCGGAAAAGACCACCAATGCGGATAGTCGCATCTTGGTCAACTGGGTGTAATCTTTGATTTTTCCGGATATCGTCACAACCATTCACGATAGCGAGAAGCTGTCGCCATTTGGGGTTGCAATTTTAGCGAAAAAGGGTGGTGCTGACAAGGATTGTCACCAGATGGAAGAACGGATTCCTAAATGATGCAGGGTGGCACGATAGCAAAGCACATTGAGTATCACTCGAATGGAAGTAGATGAGACGGCGGCTCCTACCAATCCAAATTTCGGCAATAGGAAGTAGGTCAATGCCATTTGTACCAAAGCGGATCCGCCACTGATCAGAAAATAAGTCATCCGGTGACCTGCCGCATTCAAAATACCTGCAGAAAGACCTGTCGCAGCGTTAACGACTTGTCCCGTCAACAGAATGAGCATTGGAACATATGCTGCTGTTTCGAATTTATCTCCG
>JBJSZR010000012.1:0-6467 GCA_046090385.1 Bacteroidota bacterium | reverse complement strand
ATTGAATTAAGTTTTTGAGCGAGCTTGAAATTTTCATAACTTATTGGTCTTCAAATTCAAAGGCTTTCCCATGAGGAATCTGTTTTTTGTTGTTTTTTTCGCTTTTTGCCAATTTTTTCCCGCCTCAGGCTACCTGGGCAGTGATTCGCTTTCCGTTCCACCCAACCAAAATGCATCCTACTACCACGATTGGTTCCATGGAAAAACGACCAGCAATGGGGAGCGTTATGACAAGTTCGACTTCACAGCTGCACATCGTACTTTGCCTTTCAATACGATTGTGCGGGTTACAAACAGAAAAAATAATAAATCAGTCATAGTGAGAATCAATGACCGTGGCCCTTTTGTAAGGAGTCGCGTAATCGATTTATCAAGAGTTGCGGCCATGAAACTTGAAATGATGCCGTATGGAGTTGTGCCGGTACAGGTGACCAAGCTGGAACTGTTCGATAAATTCCCAGGGCGCGACAGTATTTTACATGAAGGAGAATTGTGGGATACTTATGGTAATAAGCAAGAATTGAAAGACAGTACCATCGTGCTTTGGACCACTTTCGACTGGAAACATGCGTTCTACATGGCAAGCGATTTGGAACTGAAGGATCCTGAAAAGGATTACCTGGTTCATATTTCCCAGGAGGTCGGCAAGAAGACTTATGATCTGGTGGTGACCGGATTGAAAGGTGTTGACACTTTGAATGCCTTTTTGCAATCAGGATTCGTAAAGGCAAAGGTGCTCAGGACGCCCTAAGCATCTCGCCAACTTTACGATCTATTTCAAGTGTAAAAACTTCCTGCGACATATCATGTTCATCAATCCAGCGGAACGTTTGTGCCCCCTCCTCCAATTTTGAAAACGCAAACGGGACAGAAGCTGTTTTCACTTTCAAGGTTCCTATAGGTCGCATCCGGTAATAAACACTGATCACTTGAAGACTATCATTAAAGGCTGATGGAACGAAAAAGTCGGTGGTATAAAGATGATCCAGCACCTCGAATTCCTGATCCGTCTCCTCCATCATTTCCCGACGCAGACAATCAATGGTACCCTCCCCGAACTCCAGTCCTCCACCTGGAAACTTTGTAACATGACGACCGAAGATGAATTCATCAGAAACCAAATATCCTAACCCTGGTTCGTGATAGATTCCATAAACCCTGACCACAAAAGGATATTTCTTCTCGCTCATCAGTGCAAAAATAACCGATAGAGGCATACGCTGTCATTCATTTGCAGTAATTTGGTGGAGATGTTGGAAGAGACAAGAAAACCGGATGTGGTGATTATTGGAGCTGGACCCGCCGGGACGTCAGCATCCGTTCATTTATCGAAAGCCGGCGTACGGCATTTGATCCTGGAAAAAAACACTTTCCCAAGAGACAAGATCTGCGGTGACGCGTTGAGCGGAAAAGTTGTGCAGTTTTTGAAGGAGACCGATGAAAGTTGGTTGCAGGAACTGGCAACAAATTATACTGATTTCATAGGTAGCTATGGCGTACGCTTTGTCGCTCCGGGCGGCCGCGAGCTGGATATTCCCTTTAAATCGGACCTGTCAACCCTTTCAACAGCACCCGGATTCATTGCCAGCAGAAATGATTTCGATCATTGGCTGGTGAATAAAATCGACCATCACCATGCTGAATTGATTACCGGGGCGGAAGTAAAAAGCATACGACGTACATCCCAAGGCTTGAATGTGGAATATACTTTTCGAGGCCAACTGAACACTGCGGATGCGAAGCTGGTGATTGGAGCCGACGGCGAACGCTCTGCCGTGAAAAAACATTTACATCCGAGTGGACTTAAAAAAGAAAAAGACCATTACTGTGCCGGATTGCGCAGATACTACAAAGGCGTTACAGGATTCCACGAGAAAAATTTCATTGAGTTGCATTTCCTTTCAGAACTGCTTCCCGGTTATCTGTGGATTTTCCCTATGAGTGGAGGCAGAGCGAATGTCGGAGTGGGTATGTTAAGCAGTGTCATTTCAAAGAAACGGATCAATCTGAAAAAACTGATGGATGAACTGATTGCCACACATCCATCGCTGAAGAACCGGTTCGTGAATGCGGAGCCTTTGGAAGAGACCCAAGGCTGGGGACTTCCGCTCGGTTCAAAAAAAAGGAAAATAAGTGGTGACAACTTTCTCCTTACCGGCGATGCCGGATCGTTGATCGACCCATTCACTGGAGAGGGAATCGGAAATGCATTGATAAGTGGAAAATCAGCGGCAGACACGACAATCGTAGCTTTAAAAGAACAGCGCTTCGACCATACTTTACTTTCAGCTCATGATGAAAAGGTGTATGGAGCGTTGTGGGCCGAACTGAAACTCAGCCGAACTCTTCAGAGACTGACTCGCTACGGATGGTTATTCGATTTCGTTGTCGAAAAAGCAGCCAGGAACCGACTGCTTCAGGAAACGATTACCGGAATGTTCGAAGACCTGGAACTTCGATCAAGACTCAGTAGTCCGGGATTCTATCTTAGGCTCCTTTTCGGAAAATGAAGAGGTGAATAGGTCAAACTATTTTCACCTTTGAGCTGTGAACTGAAAACTACTTCTTCTCCCCCTTCCACTCTTTGTTCAAACCATCCAGAACAGACTTCGTAATATCAAGACTGTCGTTAGCGAAGAGGATACCACCGCCCCGCTGATAACCAAGCACGAATCGGACGCCATTATCCTTATTAGTGGATTTCAAATAAGCTGTAAGCCGCGTAAACAGGCTGTCAGAATATTTGGCCTGCTCTTCGTCCAGTTGGTTCAGGAGCTGGTCTTTTTGTTCAACCAGTTTTTGCTGACGCATCATCAGAGATTCCTCTGTGCGCTGACGTTGCTCATCGGTCATTCCCGGTGCTGCCTGCTGATAATTTTGTACATCTTGCTCCAATTTCTGGCTGGCGGATTTCAGCTCATTCCGGATCCGGTTCTGTCGGCTTTCAAGCTCGGCTTTCTTATCCTTATAGAACCCATAATTCTCCAGTAACGTATCTGAATTGATGAAATAAATGCCTCCCGGCGCAACAGGCGCCTTTCCTGCGGAGATGATCGGTGCAGCTTCTCCTTTTGAAAAATGGAGGTAATACAGCACTGCAACCGCAATAAACAGTATAAGATTCAATACAAAAGAGAACTGCTTCATGGTATCGGATTTCGGACAAAGATAGTCGAAGAGTATTAACAAGCGCCGGTATGGTCCTTAAGGAATTTCAACTGAAAATACCTATCATTACACTAAGAAAACAAAGCCATGAATCGTAGCCTTCTACTGATCGTACTCCTACTTACCATCCTCTCCTGTGGCAAGGACACGCTCGATTTGTCTGATTCATTCAGCCCCGACATCCCTGCTGTACCAACCAGCTTCGGACAAAATGTACTCATTGAACAGTTCACACAAGCTTCAAACGGACAGTGTCCGGTCACCGACTCGCTCTTGACTTACGTGAGGATGATCAGCCCTGACAGGATTTGCCCTGTGAACATTCATGTATCGGATGCACTTTGTCCGGCTGAATTGACAGATACTTCAACCGGAGGTAATGTTTTGAATTCTTTCTTCAACAGCTCCGGCTCCATACCAGCAGGTATGATGAATCGAAAGGTCACCGATCCTACAGACCTCTCGCCGCTCAATTATGAATCAAGGCTTAACTCCACGCTGAGTCTTGTGCCAAGATGTGGCGTAGCACTTGATGCCAATGATATCAGGAACGGTTACTTGAATCTTTCGGTGCACGTCGGTTACAGCGCCGATTTGCCAGGTGCTTACCGCTTACACGTGTATCTGGTCAGAAAAACATACATACCTGCCGACTCCGGACTTGTACAAAGCAACGATTTCAGTCAAAATGGAACAACTCCACTGCCTGGAACCACTTACTATGACCTGCCGGACCCTGTCTACTTTTACCGCTTCCCATACGTGCTCGAAAAGGTATTGACCAACTCAGCTGACGGACTCGTTATACCGGAATCTTCTGCCCTCAAAGGCAAGTCCTACGTAAAAAACCTGATCGTTGATATGCGAGGAAAGAATACCGATGACTACCTGATTGTGGCCTTCGTGGACAAGTACGGTCCGACTGCAGGCGGGCACCGCGTAGAAAATGCTCGTATGGTCGAAGTCGGCAACGTTTCACCCTGGAATTGATTCATCCGTATGGATTTCCTACCGGCAGTCTTGAATGAGTATGTAGAGAATCATACAGGTGATGAACCTCCATTGCTTTCCGAACTGAACAGAGAAACGTATTCGAAAATACTGATGCCACGTATGCTGTCCGGGCATCTGCAGGGAAGAATTCTGGCCATGTTGAGTCGAATGATACAGCCTCGGCGCATACTCGAGATCGGCACATATACCGGCTATTCAGCATTGTGTTTGGCAGAAGGTCTGGCAGAGCATGGAAGCCTGCACACGATTGATATAAACGATGAACTCGCCGGCATGGTTGATCGGTATTTCAAGCGTTCGCCCCATGCATCCCGACTACACTGCTATTGGGGCAATGCGCTGGACATTGTGCCGGTTTTTGAAGGGGGATTCGATCTGGTTTTCATTGATGCTGATAAGATCAACTATCAGAGATATTATGAAATGGTGTTACCGAAACTGAACAGGGGAGGCTGGATCATCGCAGATAATGTTCTTTGGAGCGGTAAGATCCTGGATCCATTGAACTCCATGGACCCTGATACGGTTGCCTTATACCGGTTCAATGAATACGTAAAGGCCGATAAACGCGTAGAAACGGTGCTTTTGCCCGTCAGAGATGGCCTGATGATCATTCGGAAAAACGAACAATAGTATCTATATTTACGTTATAACACGGATACAGAAGTCATGAAAAGCCTCCACATCATCCTTGTACTTGGTCTGTCACTGACCATTTCTTTTGCTTCGGCTCAAGAAAAAAAGTCTGCATCGGTTGCTCCAGATGCTCATGTAGTAGCGGTAGAAAAAACCACGGTTCTCAATCAAGAGCTCAATCTATCAGCCGCACAGCAGATTCAGGTGACCTCTATTCTCGAGAAATATGATGACCCGAATACTGTCACCGGTAATACGCCTTACGCCATCACTGAAATCGCCGAGCGCGAAATCATGGAAATCCTCGATCAGCAACAGCAACAGTATTACGAGGACAATATGACGCGGATCCGCAACTCACTACGACTGAATTCAGCAGCAGAACCGATCCCTGCGTCAAAGACTAAGAAGAAATCAAAGAAGGTTGCTGAATGATCAGTGACTGACTTATTAAAACCCCGGGATGACCGGGGTTTTTTATTGCACTTTGGTTCGTAGTTTCGGGAGATGGATTCAAGAATAAAAATCGATCTGATAAGCGATACTGTAACGCGTCCGACTCCTGACATGCTTGAAGCGATGTTCAAGGCAGAGGTTGGCGATGATATTTTTCAAGAGGACCCTACGGTTAAGAAACTTGAGGAGCTTGCTGCCGGCATATTTGGCAAAGAAGCAGGGCTATTCTGTACATCGGGCACCTTGGCGAATCAGTTGGCGCTTAATATTTCCACATCGCCACAAGACGAGGTGATTTGTGATAAGCTCTCCCACATTTACTATTACGAGGCTGCCGCTCCTGCCTTTCTTTCTGGTATATCATTAAGAATGATTGAAGGCGACCGTGGCAGGTTGAAGCCATCAGATATTTTGGATAATCTCAATCCGGACTCGATACATCAACCGCCAACACGACTAGTCAGTCTTGAAAACACGCACAATAAAGGTGGCGGAAGTGTTTATCCAAAGGGGAGAATCAAGGAGCTTTCAGAAGTGGCAAGATCAAAAGGACTTGGCGTTCATCTTGATGGCGCAAGGATATTCAATGCGCTGGCGGTCAGCGGCGAAACACCTGTCGAAATCGGTTCTTGCGTTGACACTATCAGTGTGTGCTTATCGAAAGGGCTAGGGGCGCCGGTTGGCTCTGTGTTATTATCGACAGAAGAGAAGATCAAAAAGGCAAGAAGAGTCAGGAAGGCCTTTGGAGGAGCGATGCGACAGGCAGGCTATCTGGCAGCGGCAGGAATCTATGCTTTAGAGAATCATATTTCCCGTTTAGAGGAAGACCACAAGCGCGCCAAAGCGATTGGAGCATCAATGGAGAAATGCGCGTATGTAAAACATGTACTTCCTGTTGAAACCAATATCGTAGTGATGGAATTGCTGGAAGAAATTTCAGTAGCGGACTTTTTGGAATATCTGATTTCAAATGGCATACGAGCCATTCAATTCGGCAAGCACAGTATCAGGATGGTGACCCATTTGCACATCACGGATGATAATATCAAAGAGGTTTGTGCGGTATTGGAGGCATTTGACTCTGCCGGGCGATAGATGATAGTATCTGTAAAAAGAAAAAGCCCGCTTCTTTCGAAACGGGCTTTTATAATTACGGCGACGACATACTCTCCCGGATGTTACTCCAGTACCAT
>JBJSZR010000011.1:0-4546 GCA_046090385.1 Bacteroidota bacterium | reverse complement strand
ATTTTCTTCTGTATTATAAAAAAGTCAAAGTTGGTAAAACGGCCAAAGACCTTTACCCGGATTTGCCAAAGGCCACAGGGGAAATTTATGATGAATTGATGTTCCGTCATTGGGATCGTTGGGATGACGGCGTTTACAGTCATGTTCACATCGCCGATATTTCAAATGGCGTAGTCGGTACGCCTAAGGATATCATGGCCGGAGAGGCATTTGATTCGCCTTTGAAGCCTAACGGTGGTGAGGAAGAAATAGCCTGGAGTCCGGACGGGAATACTTTGGCTTACACTTGTAAAAAGTCCACAGGCGTCGAATATGCCACTACCACCAACTCCGATATTTATCTGTACGATGTGCTCAAAGGGGCTACTTCTAATCTCACATCCGGAATGTTGGGCTACGACAAAGTACCTTCCTTTTCTCCTGACGGCAGCAAAATAGCTTGGATCAGTCAGGAAGAAGCCGGTAATGAAGCGGATCGGATGCGTCTTTATGTGCATGAGTTCGCTTCGGGAGCCAAACGAGAACTTTCGAAGGGATACGACCAGAATATAGAAAGCATCGCGTGGAGTAAGGCAGGGGAGAAGATCTACTTCTTAAGCCCTACCATGGCCACGCAACAGGTTTTTGTTTACGATTTTAAGGCCAAAGAAACGCAGCCGATCCGACAGCTGACGAATGACATCGCTGAGCACACGGAGGTGTCTCTTGGATATGATTCTAAGAAAAAAGAAGACGTCGTTGTCACATCCCGTATGTCCATTTCAGCTCCTGCAGAAGTTTTTAGGATCGATTTGAAGACCGGAGCCAATCAGCCGGTTTCCACTTTCAATAAAGAGTTGATGTCTTCCCTAAAGCTAGGTAAGGTAGAGAAGAGGATGGTGAGGGCTACGGACGGTAAGGAGATTCTCACATGGGTTGTGACACCGCCTGATATGGAGCCGGGAAAAAAATATCCTGCACTCCTCTATTGTCAGGGCGGTCCGCAATCAATGGTCGGTCAGTTCTGGTCGTACCGATGGAATTTCCAGTTGATGGCAGCAAATGGTTATGTAGTGGTAGCTCCCAATCGTCGAGGTTTACCGGGTTTCGGTTCGGAATGGAATGATGCCATTTCGGGCGATTGGGGAGGACAAGCGATGAAAGACTTGTTAAGCGCCATCGATTCTGTTTCTAACGAATCCTATGTCGATAGGAATAGAATGGGAGCTGTTGGAGCCAGTTTCGGTGGGTACTCCGTGTATTGGTTGGCCGGTAATCATAGCGGTCGTTTCAAAGCGTTCATCTCACACAACGGGGTTTATAATATGCGATCCATGCTGGCTACCGAAGAACTGTTTTTCTATCAGCACGAGAATCAAGCTTATCCTTGGGAAAAAAAGAACGAGAAGGCATTCACTCAATTTTCTCCTGATTCGTATGTGGACCGTTGGACTGCACCAATTCTTGTCATTGCAAATGAAAAGGATTACCGTGTTCCTTATACGCAAGGATTGGAGGCGTTTACCGCCGCCAGGGTTAGAGGTGTTCCTGCCCGGCTGCTTACCTTCCCGGATGAAAACCATTGGGTTTTGAAGCCCCAAAACGGCGTTCTATGGCAAAGGGTGTTTTATGGATGGTTGGACAAGTACCTGAAATAGCACGTTTCTGAAAATTTAGGGTCAAAGGGTGTTTTTATACTGAAAAAGCGTACTTTTGCGACCCTACCTTGAAGACCTTTAAAAGGTCATTCACCTGCCCAGGTGGCGAAATTGGTAGACGCACCACTTTGAGGGGGTGGCGGGCAACCGTGCGAGTTCGAGTCTCGCCCTGGGCACTCCGTTTACCGAGGCTGCTTTGACGGCCTGGCTCGTAGAGCCGAATGTGCGCCCGGGTGGCGAAATTGGTAAACGTTGCGGTCTCAGAAGCCGTTGGAGTTAAATCCTTGAGAGTTCGAGTCTCTCCCCGGGCACTCGAAAGTCCCGCCGACGAGGCGGGATTTTTTATGAGGCCAAAATGACTTGCTGAAACCTTTTTGTCTGTTTCCGTATATCATGCTCCAAACCAAAATAGGCATGAGTATCAAGGAACTTCAATTCCTCATTCACAGAAGAGGAACCTTCACCTTTACCGATGGTAACAGCATGGAGGGAATGATCGTTTCCCGTTACGATATTCCGATGGGTAGAGTGGAGTATTACTTCATCCACGCCGACGATATATTGGCATATGACAAGGCTCGTGCCGAGCATGACAGGGAGGTTCAACGTAAACTTGGGACAAGGATAGAAGACTCAAGCATATCCTCGGCCATACTTGCTGCGGCTTGAATCAAGTAAGCTGTACAAATGCCTTCGGTAATATGGATTGATAATAGCAACCGACGATTCCAAAAAAGGATAGCCGGTAATTGATTCAATACTATCAGCTGTTCAACATCACAGGCATCACCAACATGAGGATGTCTTCACCTTCTTTGGCCGGTTGAGCCGGCGTAAGAATACCTGCCCTGTTAGGAGCTGACATTTCAATGGTGATTTGCTCGTCCCCCAGATTGTTCAGCATGTCCATCAGGAAGCGAGCATTGAATCCGATTTCCATATCCTCTCCTGAATAATCACAGCCCAGCCGTTCGTTGGCTTCGTTAGCGAAGTCGAGGTCCTCTGCACTGATTTGTAATTCACTTCCGTTGATTTTCAGGCGCACCTGATGCGTCGTTTTATTGGAGAAAATGGACACTCTCCTCACAGAGTTCAATAGTCGTGTACGTTCGATAGTGAGTCTGTTAGGATTGTCAGTAGGGATAACAGCTTCGTAATTCGGATAACGACCATCGATGAGACGACAAGTCAATGTGAAAGAGCCGAATTCAAAGAAAGCATTGTTGTCGGTGAAAGCGATATTGAGCTTTGCCTGTTCACTGCTCAAGATGTTCTTTAACAGGTTCAATGGTTTTTTAGGAAGAATGAATGCCCCTTCGTTTTTCGATTTCGCATCTGTACGACGGTAGCGTACCAGTTTGTGGGCATCGGTTGCTACAAATGTCAATCCGTCTTTGCTGAACTGACAGAAGACGCCTGACATCACAGGACGCAGTTCATCGTTTCCGGTTGCAAAGAGCGTCTTGCCGATGGCAGAGGACATCAGCTCGCTTTCCACTTCCAGGCTCTTGGCGCCTTCCATGGCAGGAAGACGAGGGAACTCATCTCCATCGAAACCTGTCAACTTGTATTTACCGTTGTCGGAAACGATTTCAATATTATGTTGTTTTTCGTCAACTACGAATGTGAGCGGATGATCGTGGAAAGTCTTCAGCGTTTCCAAAAGGATTTTTGCAGGTACAGCGAACTTTCCGCTTTGCTTTCCTTCAACCAATTCGATCTGTGTCGTCATGGTTGATTCGAGATCGGATGCGGATGCAGTCAGGGTTCCTTTATCGACTACAAAAAGGAAATTGTCAAGAATCGGAAGGGGATTCGAGGTGTTCAGTACTCCACTGATCTGTTGGAGCTGCTTGAGGATTTTGGAGCTGGAAACTATGAACTTCAATGCCATGGTATTGGTCGGAAATTTATAAGTGTATTCGGTTACAAACCTACTTTTTTATGCAGGATTCTTAAAGTGTGAAGCCTGTTTGCCAAAGCCCAGATATGAACAATTTGAGCTATTATAATCAGTTGATAACTAGTTGACTATGTTATTTTCCCCATCAATCGGTTAGAGCTGATAATTTCAGCAACTCATCGTATCGTTGCAAAACCGGATCGAAGGTGTAGTGCTGTACGATTACCCAATAGGGTTGACGAGGAATCCTGCAATACATATGATCGAGATCGAACTCCAATGGTTTTCCGCTATCATCCTCTTTGACAAGTGAGCGGTCGCTTACAGGCATAGGGTGGAGCGAAACACTCGTTGAAGCACCACTGGTGCTGGTGACGGTCACGATCGCCAATGGAATTGTTTTTGAGACAGAATCACGTTCCTGTGCTCCAAGCATTCTTGCTTCTTGCAAGTAGGGCAGACCTTTCAGATGCACGAGGTAATTCATCGCCATGGTCTTCGGAATCCGAGCTTCGGTATTCGCTTCGGAGGAGAGACGGTTCAATGTGAACAAAGTGTCTTTTTTTGAGAGAGAAAAAGATCGGTCAGCGAAAGCAGGATATTCTATACTGATCGATCTGAAATCCTCCGTCCCGATATCGAATACCATATTACGCATCCAATCTTCCAGACGTGTCGGATACCACGGTGTCAGATAGCCGTTGAACCCGGGTATCTCGGTCACAAAAGGCATTTTTGAATCTTCCAGAATCATGAACGTACCCAGTGCATCCTGCGTATGGCCTCCGACATAATAGGTCTTTTCGGGTTCATCATTTCCATCCGTATATATCTCCACCTTTATAGCCGTGGCAGCCAGATCGCCTACCACGTTGTTATAGGCTGTTTTGGCGACTCTTGATTTGACTTCCACCGAGTGAATCACCTGCAACAGACGTTTGAGTGTTTCACGGTTGGCAGGAAGGCTGTCATTCACCACCCACTCCCCCTGATCGACGCGTTTAAT
>JBJSZR010000010.1:0-1235 GCA_046090385.1 Bacteroidota bacterium | reverse complement strand
GAACGGCGACTTCATGGTTCTTTATGTCAGGCAGACAGGCAACTTCTTTCCCTATACCAATACGATGTTCATGCGTCGGTACGACATCAGCGGACAACCCGTTTGGGCGCAGCCTGTGCAAGTATCGACCAAGACCATCACCTTCTTCGATTATCCGTCGGTGATTCCTGATGGAAACAACGGAGCCTATGTGGCGTTCGCTTCGGGCAATCCTTTGAATACAGCGCTCATCGACACATGGGTGCAACACATCGACCAGTATGGTAATTTGTGGAGCGCCACGGGCACGGCAGCTGTTTCCGGAGTCGCTTCACAGCGGATGTCGCCCAAGATCCGCTTCGAAGGAAGCATGCCGCATCCGGTTGTGTTGATCAAAGAAACAGATCCGGGACAGAGCTACTCTGCAGTTACGATCCAGGCGTTCGATACCACCACCGGCGCGGCGTTGTGGACGCCCTCCGGTGTTTCTGTCACGACTTTGGCGAACGATTACGACGAGCCGTTCGATCTGCGCGATATCTGTGGTAACATGATGATCGCATTCACACGTGCGAATGCAACAGGAGTCGACCTGTATGCGACGAAGGTCGATTATAACGGATTAGCGATGTGGCCATCTCCTTTATCCGTTTTGTCGAACGCTACGGGCAACAAGTTCCGTGTGCAGTTGACTCCGTCGTATTCATCGCAGGGCATTTCGCAGGTGGTGGCGGTGTGGGAAGATGAACGCAATGGGAAAGACGTCTTTGCCCAGAACATCGCTTGTGACGGATCCACCGGACCTTTATATACGACAGGCGTAAGCGAAATGGTAAAGCCGATCCGCAACATATCCGTATATCCGAATCCAGGCAGTGATTCCAGGCTCGAACTTTTTTCAGAGAACCAGCAATCGGTTTCCATTTCCTTGTTCGATGCAACCGGACGATGTGTGTCTTTTCGTGAGCAGATACGACTGGTGAATGGTGCGAATGTGTTGGAATTGTCCTCGCAGTTCGGCAACGATGTACCGAAGGGCGTTTACATGGTGCGCATACAGGGTGCTGAAGCAGTGGAGCAGGTGAAGTGGGTGAGGGAGTAAGGAGTCCAAATAGTCGTTTTTATCTTGATGTCCGCGCACCCTTCGACTCCCTTGGCAAGCTCGGGACGTGGAGACACGGTCATCTCGTCTTCGCCCGATGACCGTGGAAATGAAAATGCGCACTCTTAGCGGACTTGTCCAGTACTTTTAGAGA
>JBJSZR010000009.1:0-4753 GCA_046090385.1 Bacteroidota bacterium | reverse complement strand
CACTTGCACCCAAATACCCGCTAGAAACGGTTGTTGGCCTTACGTCGGTTCCGCTGGTTCCTGCGCTAAAGATGATGGGGGCATTGTTTTGCCAACCTGTATAGGTATTAAGGGCGGTTGTGCCGGTGGGCGTTCCCATGTTTTCAGAGAAAAGAGTTCCGCTGAATTCATATGTCCTCGCAGTTACAGTAACAGTAAGTGATGTCGCATTGCAGGAGCCGATCAGAATATCCGCTTTGTATAAGCCCGATACTTTTGCGACAAATGTCTGACTGGTTGCGCCCGATAGTGCAACGTTGTCTTTATACCATTGGTAAGCCGAACCGGCGCCTGCGGTCAGAATCACCGAATCGCCACTACAGATAGTGGTGGGACCTCCGGCAGTGATGGTGGCACCGGGTGGCGCCGATACGGTTGCTGAACCGGCTTGGAAACAACCATTAGCATCAGTTGCGCTGACGGAATATGTTCCTGCGGGAAGAGCCGTGGCAACGGCGGTAGTCTGGACAGGTGTTGTGCTCCAGGAATATATTACAGGAGTAACGCCAGATACGAGGTTGACAGATGCAGTACCGTCTGATGTTCCGGTGCAGGACTCTCCTGTTGAAGAAGTGGTGAATGACAGGGTGCTGAGCAGTGCGTCGGCCGTTGTCAAACTGACAACTGAGCGACGCATTATAGTGGTCGTATTCGCCGTAGCCGACCAAATACCGTCAGCATCTGTTGCTGCATTGAATAGCGTATTGTCGGCATTACGTACTTCAATACGACGTATACCGTTTGTATTATTGGCTCCTATAGGAATCAGTGCGGCATAATCACCGACAGTTGCTGATGATGTCTGAAAATAAATATCATTCACTAATGCAGGTAATTCGGTTTGTGAAACCGTATTCGGAGCAATCATGGTTCTTGCCTGATAGGCAGAAATCGGATCACCTGAACCGGTTACGTTGTCGTAAAGGAGTATGTATTTGCCTCCGACACATGCTGAAGATACACCAGTCAGGAATGCACCATCATCAGAAGTTGTAGTGGTCTGTACGGTGTTTCCGATATCCAGCGCCGTCATCAGTTTCGATCCAATGAAATTAGGCTCCGTCGGCATAGTACCACCATTCGGTGCGAAGCCGATACGCAGATTGTGATTAAAGCCGGCAGCAAATCGGCTGTTGGTTGAATTGGCAGTCGGTTGGATATACACCCAGAAAGGACCTGAGCTTCCGTTGGCATCGGTGGTGAATGCATTGAGTATGTTGCCAACTGCAAAAGCGGATCCCGTCCATGTATTTCCGGAACCGTATGAGGTGGATGCGGTGGTGTCGGTTCCAACCCCGGCTTTTATATCGTATGCCGTATTAGGAACCAGGTTGTCGATTTTTAAGCATACTGCGAAAGGAACACGTGCATTGTGAGCGGATGCAGATGTCTTTGCTGCGATGAATTTAGGAACTAAGAGCTCGGACATCGTAGGTGCCAGCGTGATGACGATCATCGAAGAGTACCCCGCCAACAAACCGGAAGAGTTAGCTTCAAGTATGTAAGTACCCGGGGTGTCAAAAGAGATATTGCTGAAAGTGGCTGTGCCGCCAGAACAAACAGCACTGATGGTTCCTGACATGATGCCTGGTCCACTGAACTTGGTGAGAGTGACTGTTCCGGTAAAATTAGGGTCTAATGTAAAGTCGTTCCTGAATGCCTGAACGACAAATGAGGGAAGCGTTGTGTTCACAATTCCTGATGGTGGGGTTCCAATGATGGAAAGTTGCGTAGCGACACCGAGCACATTGAATGGATAACTCGATGCTGCGGTAAGCGTTTCGCCCGATATGGCTTCAGCTTGAAGTTGTACGCCCAAATCTTCGGGAGAATAAATGACACCTGAAATGGTAACGCTGTTGCTTCCTGCAGGAATGATTCCGGTTGTAGTTCCGGAAAGCGTTCCCGCTCCAAAAGTGACACTTAATGAAACAGTTGTAGGAACACCCACGTTTTGAGGGCTTCCTGCACTATCCTGAGCTTGCACGACAACACTGAAAGGGGTTCCCGTTACCGGTTCTGAAAAACCATTCACGGAGATGACGGAAAGTCTGGTTGCGGCAGATGGTGCCGCCGTAGTTTGTCCGATCGGGTTGTCAAGTGCAGTTAACGAATTGTATTTCGTAGAGGCTCCGAATCCATTGTATCCATAGACGCGGAAAAAGTATGTGGTACCCGCAACGAGTCCGTTTACGTTTACAACATTTCCATTGCCGTTGAAAACGAACTGTTGACCTGTGCCGGAATACGTATTGTTCGAAGTATATGTCTGTCCGTCAACCGGAGCAGTAAAGGAGTTGGTGGTATTTATCGCCACTAAACGCGCAGATCCATTGCCGCTCGACCAATTGACATCCATAGAGGTTGTTAACACATTTTGAAAGAAAATGGCAGAGTCTTGAATGGTGGGTGTGGTGGGACCGGCAGCAGAGAAACTCAGATCGTCAATGGCCATGCCTTCATCGTTTCCAGCATCGTTGTTATCCGTCCAGCGAATTGCGAGCGTTTCGCCTGGCATCCAATTTGAATTCAGCGTGATTGTGCTGTTGACGGGTACCTGATTAGCAGGCTGTGTTCCATCCAGATTAACAGCCGAGCCGCCGCTTATTGGATTTTGAAAACCTAATGATGCCTCCGTCGAAAAAACGCCGCTGGAGATGTTCTGCGATCCGATTGCATAAGAGAAAGAAAGATTATTAGGCGTTCCGCTTCCTCCATTTCTCCATTGTTGTCCGGTATATGAAAGCGTGATGCTGGTCAGCGGACCGCTGGTATTGTTTACAAAAACAGCACCGAAGCATGGCACGGACGAGCCGGTTGCCAAAGACCCTAATGCGCGGTTTCCTGATCCGGTTACTCCATAGCTCTTCACGCCACCTGCGGATGAACCTCCATTATCAATGCCGAACACCACATCAACACTCGTGCCTCCGACCGATGTGTGTTGCCAGCCATTTAGATTGGCGGCGTTGACAGCAGGGGTGGAAAGATAATAGGGCCCCAGACCGAAACCTGTCATGCCTGTTGATCCGGTAGAAGGCAATCCGTTGAAATCTTGTGTATAGGTGCCACCGCTATAAAGGATATTGGACGGCATGGTGAAGGTAAGATTGCCGAATGACGAAGTCCTGTAATTGATTAGCGCTCCACTGCCATTGTACTCGTACGCTCGCAGATAATAGGTAGCACCAGCACTGAGTCCGTTTATCGTAATAGGTGTGGCTGCGGTGTTATTGAAAACCAAAAAGTTTCCGGACCCCAGATCGGCTGCTGTAGTAACATTGCCCGAGGCCCCGGAATAAACCGTTGCATCAGCAGGTAAAAATGTAATCGGTGAAGTGCTGATGACAACAAGTCGGTTGGTTCCGTTGCCTGAAGCAAATGCAATAATGCTTGTATCGGATTTTATACGAAACAAGGATGCCGTTGCAGAGTTAGTCGGCTCAGAGGCCAGAGTAGACGTGTTAGCGACACCGGCTCCGGTAATCCGATAATTCGCGGTAGCGCCACTGCCATTGTATTCATAAACTATGAAATGATAGACAGATGAAGCTGTAAGTCCGGTTACATTGACCGTATTTCCTGTTCCGTCATAAACGATCTTGTTGCCACTCCCCTGGTCGATTGCTGTTGTGAAACTGGCATTGACACCGGTGACGGATGCGCCATCAACAGGTGAATAACTTACCGCCGAAGCCTGACGGATGACGATGATTCTGGAAGACCCGTTACCACCGGAAGTGTTTACGACGATACTATTTCCTGTGACCGTTCCAAAAGAAATTGAAGACGGCGTAGTCGGCTCCGATTCAAGAGCAAATCCGGTTACGGCCACTGCTACGGCCGAAGCCCCACTGGAAGTGTGGTCGATATTTCCGGCATATGTACCACTTGCTACAGGAGCAAAACGGATGTCGATGGTGGTGGGAGAAATGCTACCTGTCGGCGGATCGATCACATTTATAAGAGAGCCCATGCTTTCATGGACGTCGCACATGTAATAAATTGTGGATGGAGTGTTTGCGTCAGGTGTGAAAAATGTAGAGTCTCCGTATTGAATCACGCCATCATTTATGACGTCTCCGGTATTGGCCGCACCGCCGACTGTGCTGTTTGTCATAATGAAGGGGTGGCCCAGAGTTGAAGAGCAACATGTTCCCTGTCCGTCGAAATAGAATTTATAGGTTATACCACGCACCATTGTCAAAACTGGTCCTTGAACACCATTCAACACGTAACCATTTGGAGAGCCTGTTCCGAAGTAAGGATGGGTGGCATCCTTGGGAGCGACTTCAACGGTGAATACAGAAGGGTACGTGATATAGCTTAGTGTTATTGGAGAACTAGAAAAGGGAGCCGATCCGGTCCTGATTTCAAATCCGGATGGCGCATTGATTGTGATGTCGTCGGAAAGATTACTGCCAGACACAGTATAGGATTGAGTAGCAGAAGGTGAGCCGGCTATTGTCGTGAATGAGGTCAAAGAAGATGAAACAGAAATCAAAGGGTTTAGCGAATTATTGATGCTGAAACTTTGAGCAGAAGATGTTCCTCCACCCGGAGCAGGATTAATGACGGTAACGTTGGCCGTTCCGGCAGTTGCAATATCTGTAACACCGATTGCTGCAGTCAATGTAGTACTGTTTACATACGTTGTTGTACGGGGTGTCCCGTTCCAGTTGATGACCGAAGCCGGATAAAAATCGGAGCCGGA
>JBJSZR010000008.1:0-12376 GCA_046090385.1 Bacteroidota bacterium | reverse complement strand
CTTTCTTACGCTCAAATCCGCCTGCAACCAGACGGTCGATAAGTCTGTCGGGGGCATCGAGCGCGATGATTTTGCCTCTTTCCATTATTGCAACACGATCGCAAAGCTGTTCAGCCTCATCCATGTAATGTGTGGTCAATACGACTGTCGTGCCGCTTGTCCGTATAGTTTTGATGAGTTCCCATAAATTGCGTCTTGCCTGTGGATCCAGCCCTGTTGTGGGCTCATCAAGAAATACCACCCTCGGACGATTGATCAGTGTAGTGCATACTGAGAAACGTTGTTTCTGCCCGCCCGAAAGCTCTTTGTACTTGGCGCCTGCTTTATCTTGCAGGCCAACCTTAGCAAGCATCTGTAAGGGATCGGCCATGCGGTCATACAAGCCGGAAAAGAGTTTAAGTTGTTCAACGAGAGTGATATTGGGATAATATCCAGCCGCCTGTAACTGAACCCCGATAAGCTGCTTGATGGGTGCTGCGTCTTTGTCAACAGAAAGCCCGCAAACCGTAACTGTTCCAGACGTCTTTTCTCGGAGGGTTTCGATTATCTCCAGCGTAGTGGTTTTCCCGGCTCCATTGGGCCCGAGCAATCCGAAAATCTCACCCTCTTCCACTGAAAAAGAAATGCCATCGACCGCAATGAGCTGGTCGTAGCGTTTGACAAGATTTTGTACTTGAATGATTTCCAACTGCAACAATTAAGTTGCAAAGCTAATGCAATAGTGTACCAACTTGGTAGAGACCGGATGAAAAATGCGTTAAAACGGAATCATCAAAACAGATTCAGCCTGCTCATAAGATTGTCCTTGTATGACTTTCCGATGGGTATCCGGTTTCCGTCGATCATACAAGCGTTCTCCTCCAAAGCACCTATCTTCTCTAACTGAACGATATAGGATCGGTGAACGCGTGCGAAATTAAGCGGAGGCAGCTTCGCTTCTATGTCCTTCATACTGCTATGCAGAATATACTGCTCCTTGGAGGCGGTTTTAATTATTACATAATTGTCCAAGGCTTCAATCCAAAGAATGTCCTGGAAATTCACGCGTACAAACCGTGAGTCTTTTTTTACGAAGAAACTGTTGTTGGCATAAATATTCTCAAGGAAACTGAAAAGGCTCTTATCTGTAGTGGTCTCTTGTACGGCCGCAGGGCGATCGGAAGAAGACAGCACAAAAGCACAGCCGTTGATCTTATTATTCACGGAAAGAATAGGAAATGTATTGACGGCAACCTTGTTTTCTGCTGCCCCATTTGAAACCGGAACCTGAGTATCGGACTGAGTGGTGGGGTCGCCAACCATGGTTTTGGCCAGGCTCTTCAGTGCGTTCTTGGTTTCAGAAGGAGAATTCTTCATGGCTACTGAAATATCCTTCCCGAGCGCTTCCTGCTTGAGACAGCCCGTAAGCGTTTCGGCCATCTTGTTCATGAAGATGACTTTTTCATTCGAGTCGGTGATGATGACTGCCACATCAAGACTATCAAGAGCAGCGGCGAATCGGTTGCCCTTGTTCTGCATCTCCAGGTCCTTGGTGTACTTGTAATAGGCGATCTCGATGGCGGTCCGGATATCATCTTCTTCAAACGGCTTGATGATGTATCCGTAAGGCTCTGTCTGCTTGGCACGTTCCAAGGTGTTCTTATCCGAAAATGCGGTCAAGAAAATGAATGGTATCTGATAGTGTTGATGTATCTGTTCTGCAACGTGGACCCCGTCCATTTCACTACTCTTGAGGTTGATGTCAAGCAGAATCAAATCGGGATTCAGTTTCTCGATTGCATCAAGCGCCTTTCGTCCGTTGGAATAAGGGTCGAATGCTTCATATCCAAGCTTTTTTAGAATGCGCTGGATGTCCTTGGCGACGATGATTTCGTCCTCCACAATCATGATCTTGAGAGTAGCCATAACGACGAGTTAAACAGCTTTTATACCGAAAAACCTGCGGATGGGTTTCCGGAGATCGCCTTAGGATATTGAAAAGAAACGGTAAAACCTGTCCCCCCGTTTCGATCAACAGTCAGATTGCCATCAAGCTGACTTGTCAAGGCTTGAATGAGTTGCATCCCCAGCGTTTCCGTGTGTTCTATTTCGAATCCGCCCGGTAAACCCACTCCGTCGTCCTTTATTGTGAGCTTGACGATGCCATCAAGACGGTGGAAATGAATATCAATATTGCCTGGGCGCTGGCCTGGAAACGCATATTTATAGGCATTACTTACAATTTCGTTTACGAGCAATCCGCAAGGCATGGCCGTGTCCATGTCCAGACCAACGGGCTCCGTATGAAGGACAATCTTTATCCGATCGGTCTTATCGCTATATGCCTGATACAGATAATGACAGAGTTTTTCTATATACTCACTGAAATTGATTTCCAACAACTCGTCGGCCTGGTAAAACTTCTCATGTACAAGCGCCATGGAACGGACTCGAAGTTGACCGTCTTTGACGGCCTTCAAAGTAGCTTCATCTTTGATATATCCCGACTGCAGATTCAAAAGACTGATGATGATCTGTAAATTGTTCTTTACCCTGTGATGGATTTCTTTTAACAAAACATCCTTTTCTTTGAGCGAATTCTGGATCTGTTGCTGCATCATCTTGGTAGAAGTGATATCGGCATCAACGAACAGAAGCTTTCTCAACTCGCCGGAAGTCTCGTCGTATATAGGTGTAAGTGTCGTAGAAATCCATTTCGCCGCAACACCATGATCCGGAATGTACGATTCGAATATCATAGAATGACGAACGGTAACCGCATCGTTCACGCGACGACTTACGTCATCATACAGCTTCAAAAGTTCAAGTTTCGAGCCCAAAACCTGGTCGTTCGTACGATGGTAACGAGCCAAAAAACCGTCGTTGACCCATTCAATGATTCCTGCGGGCCCTGCGATGAGAACGGCATTGTCGGTTCGGGATGCTACAAGCGACAGCTTCTCCAACTCGATGGTTTTCTCCACTAACTGCCTTGTTTTAACCTGCACCCTCTCCTCCAATAGTTCCTTGAAGCGACTGAAAGTACTGGTACGTAGACGCAGATAAACGTACAGCGTGCCCGTGAAAAGAAGAAAACTGAAGATGATCAGCCAAACATCTCGCCAAATGGACTCGGTATATAGCAATACGTGCAGCACGGTTTACATCCCTGAAGCACCTTTTACTTGATAAGGGTTCCAAATGTTCTGGAAAATCGGATAATTATAGGGGCGAGGTGAGGCTCGCCTCGTCTTCGCTCGGTGAGCTATGTCAATTAGAACCGCATGTGAAGGTGTCGCTTAGCAAACGCGCCCAGATTATTTCTTTTCGAAGTCCGATGCCTTTGGAAGGATTTCTCCGAATTGTCTGAGTTTGCTTCGCTTCCGGCCATAAATAAAGTAAACGACCAGACCAAGGGCCATCCATATCAGTGCCACACGTAGTGTTTCCTCATCCAGACCAATGATCATGGCAAGACAAATTAGAGCTCCCAATATCGAAACCACCGGTGCGAATGGCGCTCGGAATGGCCTTTCGATATTCGGGGACTTCTTTCGAAGAATCAACACTCCCAGACTTACCAATACGAACGCGAATAGGGTTCCGAATGATGTCAAATCACCCGCAACGTGACCGGGAACAAAAGCCGCAAACAGTCCTACGAAAACAAACAGAATCGCATTGGCCTTATAGGGCGTTTTATATTTAGGGTGTACCTCGCTGAACACTGACGGAATCAGGCCATCGTGACTCATCGTGAAAAATACACGACTCTGTCCCATGAGCATAACCAATATGACCGAAGAGAAGCCTGCAAGAATAGCAATAGTAACTGCATCGGCGAGCCAACTGTATCCTGTCATGTATGTGGTAATGGCATAGGCCACTGATGCTTCTCTGCCTTTTTCCGGGTCCACAAAATCCTGCCAGTTTGCAACACCCGTAAGCACGTGGCCAAACAAGATGTAAAGTATGGTACAGACCACTAGCGAACCCAGAATACCGATGGGCATATCGCGCTTAGGGTTCTTGGCTTCCTGCGCTGCGGTACTCACGGCATCAAAACCTATGAATGCGAAGAAGACGATTGCAGCGCCACCAAGAATACCGCCCCACCCGTGTTTGTTCCAACCACTGTAATCGGCTATCAACTGTCCTCCATTATCAAAAACCGAAGGTGTGTTTGGTGGAATCAAATATGGCGTGTGGTTTGCCGGGTTGATGAATTGCCAGCCGACGACAATGAAGATCAACACAATCGCCACTTTGATAAAGACAATAACAGCATTGACCGTTGCTGATTCTTGTGTTCCCCTGATAAGAAGTAGCGTGAGTAACAAAAGAATAATAAGCGCCGGCAGGTTCATGATTCCCTGGTAAAAAACGCCCGCATCGGAAGTGAAGCTTTCAAACGGCGAATGACACCAGGCATAGGGTATGGCACCGTCCAAGATCTTGTTCAGATACTCGCTCCAGGCGATTGCAACCGTAGCCGCGCCAAGCGCATATTCCATGATCAAGGCCCAGCCGATGATCCAGGCAACTATTTCACCCATCGTCACATACGAATATGCATACGCGCTACCGGCGATTGGAATCATAGAAGCAAACTCTGCATAACAAAGTCCTGCGAAAGCACATCCGACAGCCGCCACGATAAATGACAACGTAACACCTGGTCCGGATGCCTGACCGGCTGCCGCTGCAGTGCGCACAAAAAGTCCGGCACCGATGATTGCGCCAATGCCAAGAGCAACAAGGTTTGTTGCGTTAAGCGTCCGCTTCAATCCTTTTTCGGAATCGGCTGCTTGTGCAAGCACATGGTCTAATGATTTCTTCCGGAATAAACTCATAGTGATATAGGGGTTGGTGCGTGTAAATTACCCATTATTTCGGATTGTGGAAATTCCAAAAAGGGCAAAAAAATCCCGGCACCAAAGGCCGGGATGGATATGAATTTGACAGCGTCTTACTTGCCCTCCAATTGCTTGATGGCCAGTTGGACATTTTTTGCGTCTTCTGGATCGAGTTGTAACGCAGACTTCTTTTTCAGTGCATCAAGAGCAAGTGCTTTTTCAGCATTCTTACTTTCACCCTTTTCGTTGTCCATGCGCACACTGTGATAATAAGCCAGATAACCATAGGCCTCAGCTAAACCGCCCTGGTACTTAGAGATATTGGACGGATCGGCCTCTGTCAATTCTATGAACTTCTCATAATACGGCCTGGCCAACCATTTTTCCGATGTGCTGTCAATCTGTGTATTCGTTTTCGCCCTCCACAAAAAGCCATTGGCATACTTGGGGGAATTCTTAGTCAGTTTTTCGAAGGCGGTGTCTGCGTCGAGGAATTGGTAGTCGTAATAATACGCGCGACCCAAATTGAAAAGATCGGGAGACTTTACCTCTTTTCCACCATCTACTTTTTGGCGGTAGGCGTTGATGGCCTCTTTATAATTCTTGATCTTCAGGTAAGATGCGCCGATCTCACTCAACAGGTCTGCGCGCGAGGGATCCAAAGCGTATGCCGCTTTAAGCTGTTCTACGCCCGATGCATCACTATTAAGGGCTACAAGTATTTTTCCATAATATTCATAATCCTTCGAAATCCGACGGTCAGGAGTAAGCATGTCAAAAACCAACTTGATGTTATCCATGGCCATTGAATAGTCCTTCAACTCGTAATAAGAAATGGCCATGACGCGCAACGGAAACGGATTAGTCGGGTCGCACATGGACAAAACCTGTTTGCATTGGTTGACAGCCTCCTGGAAATCCTTTGTGAGATAAAGGAAGGACGCATACCGATTGCGAGCATAACATCCTCCCGAGCTCATGTCGAGATAGGTCTTGTATTCGGACTTAGCCAATTCCAACTGACCTAGTTTGAAATAGGTGTCACCCAGATAACGATGTGCGGGTACGTAATTGGGAAATTTGGAAATGGCCTCCTGAAATTCCGTTTTTGCACCTTCGTAGTTGGTGGAGCGGTAATACAAGGCTCCCTTACTGACAATCGCGCGGGGTAGTGCACTATTGATCATCAGGGCGTCATTGTAATATTGCGCAGACAGCGAACCATTATTCAGCTCTCCATAGAGATCGCCAAACAAGAGGTGTGCTTCGATGTTTTTCTGTTCCATTTTCAGAACTCTCTCCAAAAGCACCTTTGCTCGATCAAGGTCCTTATTGGTATACTTGATCATTGCCTCTGCGGCTTCAAGAAAAATCTGTGTGGTTTTAGGCGGAGCAACGGCTATCGCCTGCTCGAGTAATGCTTTTGCGCGTTCTACGTTTTCACTTGCTTCGGTGTATCGTAGTCGTAAATCGGCGGATGTCGGGTCCTCCTCGGATGCGGCACGAGCTTGGATCACGTTCGCGCGGTCCATCAGATATTTTGCAGTGCCTATCTTGATGTAAGAATTGGCGCTATCGATCCTGCGTCCAATATCAAGCATGATCCTGGCAGAATCCTCTCTGTCTTGTAGAATAAGTTTGTCGGCGAGATAATAATAATGCACCGCATTGTTCGGTTCCTTTGATATCAAAGCCAGAAGCGCCGTGCTGGTTTCGTTGAACTGTTCATTGTCAACAAGCACCCTGATTTCCTGGGGCGTTTGTGATCTGGCTGTCTCCAAAAAGAAAAGGAATGCAAGAGCGATTATGATGGGCTTTTTCATGATTATTTGTTTTTAACGGATATTAATGATTCGTACCGGCATGGTGGCGGGAAGCAGGCCACACATCCTGACGAGTCGTTGGCCTTGGTCTCCCGCAAAGAAGGAGGCAAAACCCGTGCCGAGACCATTACGACCTTCGCGGCTGATTACGTAAACGTCTCTGGTCAAAGGATACTTTTTCAAGGCGATATAGGCTTGATAGGGTCCATAATAGGTTGTGGTTGTGCTGTCCTCAGGATTCGAAATTTCGGCAATTTTCACTTTAGAGAGAAATGATTCAACCTCCGGATCATGTCTGTCGCTGATCCAATTGACGCCGATAACGCCAACAGCACCCTTCGTTTTGGAGACATAATCAATCACCTCTTTGTTTGAATTCAATGCATAGCAGTTTGTAGGAAAATCTTTTTCATTCAAAAACCGCTCCTTCAAAAGTCTTGCGTTTGCAGAACCGCTGCGATCAAAAACTATCCTGATGCTATCGGCGCTTTGTCCTTTTTCTTTTTTCCAAAAAATTCTGCTCCCCGATATCATTTCTCCAACCTCTGCATACGTAAGTTGAGTATCCGGATTGGCCGGGTTCAGTATGAGGGCAAGCGCATCGACTGCCACTTTCGTTGTGCGCGGGTAATAGCTGATGGATTCGAAGTGCTTCTTTTCCTGCTCGTTCAATTCCCGGCTGACCACAGCAACCCTAAAAGTATCGTTGTGTAACAGTTTATCGAAAACCTGCTGCTCAGGCAAGTAGGTGGGACGAACGATCGCATACTTGTAAAGCTTCATGAACGTGTCAAGTTCGACGTCAACCAATGGTTGATGGCATTCATCGGCCAATATCTGTACGCTGCCACTGGTAGGGGTGTCATCATATCCTTTCTTTTCGGGACTATTGCAAGAAATTCCGAACAGGAAAAAAACCAAAGAAGCAGCTAGGTGGACATCAATTCGTTTCATCTGGGGATTTTATTGCTTCATTGTGGGACTGTTGCAGCCGCCAGAACCTGTATATGGAATAGGCGATAAGAACGCCTCCGATAATAGACTTATTGGTGACTGGCAATCCTTCGGGCGTCCAGTAGGTCAGTAAGGCAATGCCCATAAAAGCGTAACAAGCCGCCATGGTCATGTGCAGGATTTGACGGATACGTGATGCCGGTCGTATCGACATCGTAGCGACTTAGCGCAACGTGAAATTGATCGGGAGATTGTACTGAACGGATACAGCACGACCATTCTGCTTACCGGCTTTCCAGTCTGGCATGCTCCGCACAACACGAAGGGCCTCTTCATCACAACCGCCTCCTATGCCACGCAGTACTTTAGCGTCCTTCACTTTGCCGTCCTTATCCACAACGAACGTCACGAATACGCGACCTTGGATACCGTTTTCACGGGCAATAGGAGGGAACTTGATGTTTTTTTGCAAATACTTGAAAAGCTCTGCTTCGCCACCTGGAAACGTAGGCATTTCTTCAACAACGGTGAAGATTTTGCCTTCATCCGGATCGACTACCACAGGATCATCGGGGACATCTATGATGTCTTTTGATCCTTCTTGGGTAACCGTACTGACCTGTGTTTCCTTAACCTCCTCCTGCGTTGGTGGCGGCTCTTCCACTTCTTCGTCTTTTACGACTTTAGGAGGGGTGAACTTGATGGTCTGCTGCACCGGCGGAGGAGGAATTACCGGGGGAGGGGGAGGAGTAGTCTTGTCGATCGGCGGAGGCTCTGCAAGGGTAATCGCCTCAGTCATTGCATTGTCTTTTTCAGAAACCGCGTTCGAAAGCATGGTGATGATTTTCGGCACGACCACTGCCAACACGATTGCTGCAATGGTGATGATGAATGCCAACACCACCATTCGCTCATATTTCTTGCGGAGCTCATACGCACCATAAGTCTTGTTCCGGTTTTCGAAAACAAGCTCCATGCGCTGAGGGTTCGACGCGTCGTTCCAGCCTTGGATATTCATGCGGTGCGCTTATTGGGTGTTCTTGATGAGTTCTTTTTCTGATTCGGAGAGGTCCACGATGGCATAACGTCCGACATTGCAAACGAGCATTTCGTCGAGGATATCGACGAGGTTGTTGTATTTGGACTTGTCATCGGGCTTGATAAGAACGATGAGTCCCTTTTTTTCACCCTTGACACGCGCTTTTGCTTTTTTGATTGAATCCGGATGATTCACGATGGCGCCTCGCTTCACGTCTGCCTCCACTTGTGCCACCAGGCTATTCACCAATGCATTCTCCTTCAAAAGGGCCTTCCGGATGCTGCGAGCGCCGTCTTGCGAAAAATCTGCGATGTTGGTAACAGGAGGTTGAGTGGGATCATCGATCCCTTTGTACCAGATGATGCGGTTGTTCTCCGTAAGCAGAATGGACATCGTTTGTGATGCCGGTACTTTCGTACGGTCCTCCTCCTCAATCTTGTCTTTTACCGGCATGGTGATGTCCATGCATTTGGGTTTACTGAAGGTGGTGGTAAGAATGAAAAAGGTCAACAAAAGAAACGCCAAATCCACCATCGGCGTCATGTCGATGTGGGTCGATGCCTTTTTAGCTCTGATTTTCTTGTGTTTGCCCTTGTCTGAGCCGCCGTCTTGTTGTTGTACCTCTGCCATTGTGCCGGGTGCGGTATGCTAATGTTTTATCCTTAACGGAATAAGTCGGGTGATTATTTATTCTCGTCAGCCGGGCCACCCTCCAGATTGGTAATCAGGGCGAAACGGTTGGCTTTATTAGACTGCAGGATCTCGATAACACGCTTGACTGTCGGAATATCCGCATTACGATCGCCCTTGATGGCGATACTGTGGCGGGGCGCGACATTACGTGCGGCGTTTATCCAGTAGGTCAATTCATTATTAAGAGAATCTTTCGGGATTCCTGGAGTGGCAAGATTCATTTTCTTACGGGTGTCATCATCTGCTGAAAGGTATGACTTCAGCTGCTCCTTGGGCATTCCTATCGAAGACAATACCGAGAAGCGCTTGCGTTCTTTTTCGGTGAAGGTGATTGAAAAACGCTCGGAGAGCTTGTCAAGGATTTCCATGCGGGTCTGTTGTCCTTCAACATTGAAGAACACGCGACCTTTTCCGTCGACCGTCAGCATGATCACGCCCTTGTCGGGCAAAGGAATTTCGCTGACCGAAGAAGGCTGATCGACAACGACCGGCTCATCGGGGCGGAACTTCGTGGTGAGCATGAAGAAGGTAACCAGCAGGAACGCCAGGTCAACCATGGGCGTCATGTCCAGGCTGGGGCTCTTCTTCGGGACTTTTATCTTCGGCATTACGAAGCGGTGCTAATGGATGATGGCTCCTGTTCAGGCGCCTTTGTGCTTTGCTGCAAACGACTGAATGATGCTATAACCGGCTTCATCTATTCCATAGGTGATGCTGTCGATCTTGCTAGTGTAATAGTTATACATTATAATGGCAAGAGCTGAGGTTCCGATACCGAGGGCGGTGTTGATAAGAGCCTCGGAAATACCCGTCGAAAGTGCAACAGCATCAGGAGCACCCGCAGTAGCAAGAGCGGCGAACGCGCGAATCATCCCGAGTACGGTTCCGAAAAGACCGAGGAGGGTTGCAATGGAAGCGATGGTGGAGATGATGACGAGATTTTTGGACAGCATAGGAAGCTCAAGCGTGGTGGCCTCTTCCAGTTCTTTCTGAAGTGCCGCCATCTTACGCTCCTTGTCCATGGTCTGATCGTTCAACATATTGCGGTATGCATCCAGTCCGGAGTTGACAACATTGGCGACGGAGCCCTTCTGCTTTGCACATGCCGCTTTGGCGCCGTCGATGTCTCCTTTTTCAAGCATCATGCGGATATTTCGGATAAAGCCATCAACATTGGCGCTGCCTTTGGAGCGGCCGATAGTGATGAAACGCTCGATCGAGAAGGTGACAACCGTGATGAAGGAGCCAATTAGAATCGGAACGATGTAACCGCCCTTGTACATCATGGCGAGAATGTGATTGGGCTTCGGGTTGTTCTCAGGGTTTTCGCCTTCGAATCCGGAAGGGTCGCCTAGTACATATTTCCAAATTACATAGCCGATGATGATAGCTACCGGAATTACTGATGCGGCAAGGATGGACTGAATGCCGCTACCGCCTTTTGCAGATTTGCTCATGTTGATATAACGCTGGTTTTGATGTTTCGTTAGAGGATGAATTCAGGATGACAATATTAGCAAATTCCACTCTAACGTTAAAGGGCAAAAGAGTGGAATTAATACACACTTAACAAGAGAAAATCAGGATAAAAGACCGGCCATAAACGCCGGAGCAACTCCCAACGCGAGACCAACCAACGAAAGACAGATCAACACGATTGTTTCAACAGGCGCTGTTGTAACCGGTTTATCGTCGGGCTGTGAAAACAAGGCCATCAATGGCCTGAAGTAATAATAAACACCGACCAGTGAACCCGCAACGGCTATCAGTACCAGCGGAAGTTGGCCTGCATCGAGACTGGAAGTGAATATGTAGTACTTGGCAAAAAAACCGCCTGTTGGAGGAATGCCCGCTAATGACAACATGGCCGCAATGGTAAGTATCGCCAACATCGGATTCTTGCGGGCCAGGCCCCGGAAACCGTCCGTAGTTTCTGTGCCGGTTTTATTGCTGATTATCAGTAATATAAAGAAGGCAGATAATGAAGAAACCGCATAAGTTGTTGCATAAAAGAACAACGAGCCCTGCGCAACCGCTGACATGGATACGACTGCCATGAGCATATAGCCGGCATGAGCAATACTGGAATAAGCCAACATGCGCTTGATGTTGGTCTGTGCAACCGCCGACAGGTTGCCAAGAAGAATAGACAAGCCCGCTATAACAGAAAGCGTTTGCGCCCATTCTCCGGAGATCGATACGAACGCCGTCTGAAACAAACGGAAAAAAGCCGCGAAGGCCGCGGTTTTAACAACGGTCGACATGAATGCAGTAACGGGAGTCGGAGCGCCCTGATAGACATCAGGGGCCCAGTAATGAAACGGCGCTCCGGCGACTTTGAAGGTCATCGCTATCAGCATCATGAAAAGCCCGGTAATCAGCAAAGGGCTCTGAGAAGATCCGATAGCAGAAACCGCTTCGGCGATAGCGACTAAATCAAAAGAACCGGTTGCTCCATACACCATGGCGATGCCAAAAAGCAAAAAACCGGTAGCGAATGCGCCCATGAGAAAATACTTCAAGGCCGACTCGTTTGAGGCAAGATTGCTTTTTTCGCTTCCGGCAAGCACATACAGTGAAACGGAGAGGATTTCAATTCCCAAAAACAGCATGATGAGGTTCGCAAACGACGCCATGCAAAGCGCGCCTATCAAAGAAAATACGACAAGTGCGGAACGGTCAACGGCGTTGGATTCAGAAGAGAAGAACGAAGAGGAAAGTAAAAAACAACACAAGGTGATCGCGGTCATCAGTACACCAAAAGCAATGGAGAAATGATCAACAACATACATGCCCTTGAAATAGGTGCCCGGACTGTTCCATTCCGACACAAGAAGGCCCGTGCAAATTGCAAGGCCGATCAACACCAGCGGTCGCAACAGGCGTTTGAATCGGAAGATCTCCGAGAATAGACTCAGAAGACCTAGGCCGGAAAGTGCTATGAGGGACTTCATGCTGGTTGAATGCTAATCATTGTAAAGGAGCGATCGACGAGCCGGCTACAAGTTGGTGGAGTGCATCAATACTTGGTC
>JBJSZR010000007.1:0-5406 GCA_046090385.1 Bacteroidota bacterium | reverse complement strand
AGGAATCCGTATCGCCGCAGAAGAAGAACTGAATTTCGAATTCTACACCTCTCGTCTGGGAATACGATACGACGAAATCGTGGATTATTACCTGAAACACCTCAAAAAGAATCCTAGATTCCAGCTCAAGATGCTCCATTTCTTCATCAACACCGGCATCAAGGATACAGCGTATTACTGGAGTGAATTGAACAAATGCGTATCTGTCTATTGTGAATTGAAAAAAGTCTGTCCAACCCTCGATTCCTTGGATATCGGTGGCGGTTGGCCTGTGCGACATACCTTGGGATTCGAATATGATTACGAATACATGGCTGAGCAGATCATCCGTCAGATAAAATCGGCTTGCAAATCACAAGGAGTTGATGAGCCGAATATCTTTTCCGAATTCGGAAGCTTCACCGTGGCTGAAAGCGGAGCTACCCTCTATTCCGTTGTTGACAGCAAGCAACAGAACGACAACGAGCAGTGGTACATGATAGACAGCTCATTCATAACCACACTTCCTGACACCTGGGGAATCAAGCAGAAATTCATTCTGCTTGCCATCAATAACTGGAACATGGAATATTCCAGGGTGAACATCGGAGGCATCACTTGCGACAGCGACGATTATTATAATAATGAGTCGCATGTAAACCAGGTATACCTTCCTGAAGAGCGTGATCCCGAAGGCAACCCGCTTTTCATAGGATTCTTTCACACCGGAGCCTACCAGGAAAGTATCGGCGGTTATGGAGGTATACAACATTGTCTTATTCCTGCACCAAAGCATGTCATCATCGACCGGGATGAGGACGGAGAGATTTCCACCCGTTTATTCGCCAAGGAGCAAAGCGCCAAGAGCATGCTTAAGATACTGGGGTACTGATCAGCTCCACGCTCTTGTCATCTCTCTTTTTCCAGGAGGTCCGGGAAGTGCTTCCACTTTGAATCCGGCAGATTGCATGGCTCTTTTCACCTCCCCTTTTGCACAATAGGTGACCATAAAAGCACCATCTCTTAGCCATGGTTTCACCTTTCTGAAACAATCCACATTCCATAGTTCTGGCTGCACTCTTGGACCGAAGGCGTCGTACAGGAACAGGTCGAAGCGGGCTTCAGGAATATAATCCCGAATTGAAGTTTCAACCTTATGAAGGATGAAATCATCATGGATAATTTGAGGATAGTTCCAAGGCGCGTCGTGCACCTTTTCGAAAAGAGATTCAAGTTGTGGACGACCAAGATGTGAAGGATAATCCAGTGATTTCGCGGTGTCCACATCAATCGGATACGAATCGATGGAATGATATTCGATTTTTATTCCTTTGAAATCCAAAGATGCCCCGATTGCCAACAGGACATTCAGACCCGTACCGAAACCCATTTCCAAAATCCGTATGGGTGATCGGTCGGTAAAAATCTCAAGCGCCTTGAGAATACCATTTTTCAAGTAAACATGCTCCGATTCTCGGACAGCACCATGTCGGGAGTGATAGGTTTCATCCCACCCGACAACTCTCAAAGTAGCGGATCCGTCGCGCGTTATGACTCGCTCTAGTTCCATATTCGGCAGATCAGGAGTGCGGTCTGTTCTTAAGCAACAAGGACAAGTCCCACTCCAGCCTGTGTGAAAATTCCTGTTTACGCTGACTGCATGCGGCTATTGAACAAATGGCACAAGAGGCCGGCAAGCACGGATCCGTATGGATGAAAAACTCAACCCTGTGACCGAACTGTTCATTCACGATTCGTTCAAGGTCTTTCACAGTAGTGTGTGTTCGCTCAAGATCATGATACCAAGGGAGTGTCAGATGAGCATCGATATGGATATGCGAACCGTAACGCACCACACGAAGGTTATGTATGTCAATCCAAAGGTCCTTACGCTCACGATTCAATACCTCTACAATTTCGGATAACTTTCCGAAATCCGCTTCATCTAGCAACCCTGCCAGGGAATCTTTAACCAATCGATAACCGACCACCAGGATATAAATACCCAAAAAGATCGTGAGAAACGTATCCACCCAGAACCAGCCGGTCAGGCGGATGACAAAAAGACCGATCAATAAAGCTATAGACGACCAAGTATCTGATAGCAGATGCTTGCCGTCAGCGACCAGTGTGTTCGAATGGAATTTTTTTCCGGCAGATAGTAAATATCTGCCCATAAGGAAATTCACGAACGAGGCCACGACCGTAATCCAAAGTCCGAAGTCGATTTTCTCCAAGGACACCGGATTGAAAAGGGAGTGAACGGCTTTGAATAGCATGGCTCCGCCTGCAAAAAGTATCAATCCTCCCTCGAAACCGACAGCAAGAAACTCCATTTTACCGTGACCATAAGGATGATCTTCGTCTTTTGGCCTGGATGCATAAACAAGGGAATACAGACCGAATGCGGCCGCAATGATATTGATGATGGATTCAAGAGCATCAGTAAGCACTGCATTCGAATGCGTGAGCCAATATGCAACGAACTTCCCTATGGTGAGTACCATCCCAACCAGTAAGATCCCGCGCATGATACGGATCTTATGCCTGTTCTCTTCTAAGATTTTAGTATGCGGACTCATTTGAAATGTATTTGAGTAGCACCACGACCGAATTTTTCAGCAGGAGCGTCTCCGTACCTTATCTGATCATATTTCTTGAGCTCTTCTCGGATGGAACTGCGAAGTATCCCGCTTCCGATTCCATGTATAAAAATCAAAGATGTTATTCCGGTCAGAAATGCATTGTCCATCTCTTTTTCAAAAACAGAAAGCTGAAGAGCGATTATCTGTCCGGAGGACATGGAGGCCGGATCTTTGATCAACTTCTCGATGTGAAGGTCTACAACTTTTTCTTTAGGAATAATGAAAGATGATCTGGACCCTGAATTTGCTGTCTTGGTGGTGAATCCTGAACCCGGAGGTGCTGCTTCACGGTCAGAAAATTTATCCAATAAACGTCCAATGATTGCAGTATCGGAACCCAGAGAAAAAATCTGCTTTCGTAAGTGCTGTTCTCCGGAAAAGATCACTTGAAGTTCTTTTTGATTCAATCTGATTTGCTTGTATTGTGGCGGGCGCGACTCGAAAGGCTTGCTGTCAAAAAAAACAGCCTGAAAATAAAGTCCCTCCAGAGAGCCGATTGATTGTAACGTGAAGTCGGTCAAGTGTACACGCGATAGTGGATTTGATTGGCCGTTGAATAGTGAATACTGAATTTCAGCGGAAAACCTACCGCCCTCATAAACAACTTGCCATTTGGACGCATTGATAAGCTCTACCGCTATCGAATCAAGATTTCGTTTCAGCTCGACCAATACAGACTCTTCATCTGCCAACCTAATTTCGGCATCCTTTGATGCAATTCCTGATTCACTTTTAACATGCATCTTATCCGCATCACGTTTTTCCACCTCTTGTACAGGGTCGGAAAAAATTTCAACGATTTCAGTGACCGAGACAATACGTCTGAACCCGTGATGATCTTCCAATTCCACACGTTCGGGTGAAAATACCGCTAGAACCACGCCTTCAATGGCTTCATTCAACAACCTTACTTTCGTACCTTTTCTTATCACTCGTCCTGATTTTAGGAGGATATACCTAATTAGCAAATATTCTGAAAATAAACGATTAAACAAGGAAATTTAGGTATATTTGCATAAGAGTATCCAGGAAGACCTGCGACCCTTGTCGGATACTTTGCTGTTTTCTGCAGAGCACTTTTCAATGGAATTATTGAATCAACTTATTGACTTAATCCTTCACATCGACCAACACCTGGCCGATAAGGTCGGAACTTATCACTCGATGATCTACGCGATTCTCGCCTTGATTATTTTTTGTGAAACAGGATTGGTCTTCACACCCTTCCTTCCCGGCGATTCCCTATTATTTGCAGCAGGTGCACTTGCGGCCGGAAATACCGGACTTGAAATCACCTTATTGATACCGCTTTTGTTTCTTGCAGCGGTAGCCGGCGATTCCACGAATTATTTCATCGGGAAAACCATCGGCGAAAAGCTTCTCTCTGCTAAAAGAAGTTTTATAAGGAAAGACTATCTGCAAAAAACACACGACTTCTATTCGAAGCATGGCGGGAAAACTGTCGTACTGGCACGTTTCATGCCCATTCTTCGGACGTTCGCACCTTTCGTAGCTGGACTTGGAAGTATGGTGTATCGTAAATTCCTGTCTTTTTCTGTTCTTGGCAATGTGATATGGATAAGCCTATTCACACTTGCCGGATTCCTGTTTGGAAATATCCCTTGGGTGAAAGATAATTTCTCCAAGGTCATACTAGGGATCATCTTCATTTCCCTGCTTCCCATGCTCCTTGCTTTTCTCAACGAGCGATTAAAAAGAAATACTGCGAACTGAATATCAATAATCTAAAACTGGAGCAAAATCACTAAAACAATTAATGAGAAAATTCGGACTCTTCGGTTCTACCCTGGAGCACTCGTTTTCGAAGAAATTCTTCACTGAAAAATTCGAACGAGAGGGCTTAATCGACTGTGTCTACGAAAATTTCGAGACGCAAAACATATACGATTTGAAAAAAATCGTAATTGAAAATCCTGACCTGGTAGGTCTCAATGTCACCATACCCTACAAGCAGGATGTCATTCCTTTACTGGATAATCTGGATGACATTTCCCAACGGATAGGCGCAGTAAACGTCATCCGTATCGAGCGGTTTGAAGATGGAAAATTCGAACTGCACGGTTACAATACCGATGCATGGGGCTTTGAGTTGGCCATACGACCGATACTTCGCCCCCATCACCGCCGTGCTCTTATTTTGGGCACAGGCGGTTCTGCCAAAGCAGTCAGCTTCGTTTTCCGAAAGCTGAATATCGAGCATTTCTTTGTGACACGTGAGGAATCGCGTTTTCACTATTGCTATGCCGATTTGAACGAAAGTGCCATGAAGGCCTATCAGGTGATCGTCAATACGACGCCACTTGGCATGTATCCCGATGTGGACACTTTCCCTAATATCCCTTACGAGTACCTCACTCACAAGCACCTTTGCTTCGACCTGATCTACAACCCTGCACAAACAAGGTTTTTGGAAAAATCGAAAGCTATGGGAGCCTTCATTCATAACGGCTTCAGGATGCTGCGACTTCAAGCAGAAAAATCCTGGGAAGTCTGGAATGAACCGAGGTACCGATAATAGTGAATGGTTCGCAATTACAAAAAGCCGTGCATCCCGATGTGCGGCTTTTTTGTATCCGTTCCGACCGATTTGATATCTGACCGACCAAATACCCGCTTTTTTTCACACCCTCAGTGCACAAGGTCGCGTATATTTGGGAAGACTTATGCCATTCAATATCACTTCTGAATTCAAACCTACCGGCGATCGCCACGCCGTATACCTTCGGTTAATTGCCGAATCGCTTCGGGTTGATCGCCGACT
>JBJSZR010000006.1:0-2255 GCA_046090385.1 Bacteroidota bacterium | reverse complement strand
CCAATTCGGAATCGTATGCGTCATTCCAAAAAGTGATATTGCCTTCCCTATGCCGACTTTGTTGACCCGGAACACCACGTATGACCAAAGTCTGTTCACCATTGGACTTTTGTTCAGCTACCAGTCGATGCTCAAGGATCGATCTTTTAGGCTCGGGTCCACTAAGGAGGATCACTGTCTTGAAAGTCGCAGTGGATGTTGCTTCCAACGGCGGTTTTGATTTTTCAAAACGCGAGAGTAGGCCGATGTATCGTGTATTCGCTGGAAGATCCGGACCGTGTGATAATTCACCGCTTAGCGAATTTTCATCTGCTTCATCAGGCACATGACATTCATCGAATCGACTTACCAGATTCCTAATTTGTCTGTTTAACAAGTTGCTTGCAATCTCCAAATGTTTTGGCATGCGGAGTCGAAGTTGGTGCGTGATGATGATACTCCTGACACTCTTGTTGTAAAGGCCATAACGATTATCTGAAATGACCGTATCGAAATGCTTTTCCTTCAACAAATCGTCCAGCCAACGATGCTCCTCTTTGATTTTTTTAAAAATCCTTGGGGATTGAAGCAGGACGGAAAACCATACAGGCAGGTTCGTATGATAACTTATGCCATATCCGGGAAGCCGGATTATTTCTAATTCAGGGAAACGGGATGATAAATAGGTATTCGTTTTATCACTGCAGGCAATCGTAACATCATTTCCGGATTCAAGCTCGCGGGTAATCAATGGGATGCAACGAGCCGCATGGCCAAGCCCCCAATCAAGCGGTGCGATCAAAATGCGTTGACCGGTTGTCATTATACAAATGTACATCCTCCACGACTGTATCGTTATCTTTGTGGCATGGGAAAAAACAAGCTTAAGCGTTTTGCAGAAAATGAGACGTTTCCCCATGTTTTCCAACCTCACATGGTGTTTCCGCAACCCGATCATGCCTTGAAGGGTCGATGGCGTCCTGATTTTTTTAAAAATGACAATCCCATTACGCTTGAATTAGGCTGTGGTCGTGCCGAATATACCGTTGCACTTTCATCCCTCTTTTCCGACCGTAACTTCATCGGCATCGATTGGAAAGGTGCTCGGATTTGGCGAGGAGCGAAAACAACTGTCGAAAGTGGTCAGGTCAATGTCGCCTTCCTGCGTATCCTGATTTCCAGTATTGAAGCGTTTTTCAGTAAAGAGGATAAAGTCAATGAAATCTGGATCACCTTCCCGGATCCGCAACCTCGCGACAGCCGTGAACACAAACGCTTGACATCTCCGGAGTTCCTGACGAGGTACCGCTCTTTTGCAACTGAAGATTGCGTCATTCATCTTAAAACCGACAGTCGGCTTATGTACGATTACACACTGCAAGTCATAGCCGATCAAGGTCTTGACATCCAGGCCATGACAGATGACTTATATTCTTCCGGATTGGCTGATGAGGTGCGGTCGATAAAGACGACCTACGAGAAAATCTGGCTCTCACAAGGATCGAAAATCAAATATGTCCGTTTCGTTTTATGAGCTCTGTGAATCCTTCACTTGATTCCTTTTTCGATCAGGTCTATGCGGTTGTCAGACTCATCCCAAAAGGTCGAGTGACCTCCTATGGGGCAATCGCTGCTTATTTGGGAACGGCTCGTTCCTCCCGTATGGTCGGATGGGCCATGAACAATTCACACATTGTCAGACCTTTCGTTCCTGCTCATCGGGTTGTGAACAGAAACGGACTTCTTACCGGAAAGCATCATTTTTCAAGCCCCACCAGGATGCAGGAATTATTGGAAAAAGAAGGCGTTTTGATCAAAGAAGACCAGGTACAGGATTTCAAAAATCTATTCTGGGATCCTGCCATAGAGCTTTCAATCTGATACCATTCGCTCGCACGCTTACCGCCCTTTTCGTACCTTTGCAATCATATGACAATCACTCGCGAACAAGTCGTAGATGCTCTGAGAAATGTGATCGAACCAGATCTGAAAAAGGATCTAATCACGCTCAACATGGTTGAAGATATTCAGGTGGAAGGCGATCGCGTGTCTTTTACCGTAGTTTTGACCACACCGGCTTGCCCGCTAAAAGCCCTTATTCAGCAGGCTTGCGTCAACGCAATCATTCATTTCGTCGATGCTAACGCAAATGTCACTGTCAATATGACTGCGCGTACTACGAGTGGCCGTGGTGCAACGGACGAACTGCTTCCGGAAGTGAAAAATATCATCGCAGTGGCTTCCGGAAAAGGGGGAGTCGGTAAAAGTACAGTGGC
>JBJSZR010000005.1:0-4488 GCA_046090385.1 Bacteroidota bacterium | reverse complement strand
TGACGCAGATATTGCGTAGCGGCCGTATCCGATCCGCGGAGAATGTTGAATCCGTCAGTGACAGTCATGCTTGTGATGGCATTCACGAAAACCGGTGCTGCTTCCTTCGCCGCTTCTTCCGCGGCACGATTCACCGTAAGTACGAAATCGTCTACCTGTTTATTCATGCCGATGGAACGCAGCTTCGTTTCCATCGAACGCGCCTCGGGCGGGAATGGAATCTTGATCAAGGTGTTTCCGAAATAGCCATCGGTCTTCGATGCGTTGCCTGATGCATTGCGACTGCCCACTTGCAATGCTTCCTTCAATCCGGATACCACTTCCGATTCAGTGAGCGGTTGCTTGCCCTGCACCTTGTCGGTTACAGTCTTACCGATATCTTTGACATTGAACTGAGAACACGCCACCAAAGGCAGCGAAATAAGAAGTAGGAAAGTTATAGAGCGCATGGAATTGGTTTTCGTGTGCAGAAGCAAAATTAGTACCAAACCGCTATTTTGCACATAAGAAGAAAGAAATTCGATATGGCGCCCTATCAGAAGTTATTTATGGCGATCTTCAAATATCGTCAGCTTACGCTTTAATAACATGAAAACCGTCAACTATACCTTCGTTTTGATTTGTATGATTTCATGGAATGCCTTCGGAGGTGTCACAGACACTACCGAATGGACCGTCTTACTGGGTGGAAAACCGGCAGGTTTTCTGAAAAAATGGAAAAATGCCGATGGAAGTTTTACGGAAGCATTTCAATACAACGACCGTGGAAGAGGCGACAGTACCGTATCGACCTACCGATGCAACAGCGACGGATACCTTATATCAATTGATGCAGCCGGAGTTGATTATTTGAAAAAATCGGTCTTTGAAATCTTTAGCCTCAAAGACAGTGTCGCCCGTTGGGAAAACAATTCAGAAAAAGGTGAGCAGAAACTGAATCACCATGCAGACTACATGCCGCTGAAAATAAGTACCGGTACCTCCTACCGGACCTATTTCAACTCGCCGGATTCAAGCATCCGACTCCTTCCAACCGGGAAATCCCGACTTGACGTGGTGAAAGAACACCGACTGGATGATGGTCGTATGATCCGTCTGATATCGACAGTGGGTAGCGGTCTGACTCCGTCGTTTGCATGGATCGATGCAGATGATCAGATGTTCGCCTATCCGAGTGACTGGATGGCTTTTGTCAGAAAAGGTTACGAGTCCAATAACACCGAGTTGTTCGAGATTCAACATGAATACGAGGAGAAGTTCTTCAAGGATCTGGTGAAAAAGTGTACGAAGAGATACAGTGCCGGCCTCACCATCGTGAACGCGACAGTATTCGACCCTAAAACAGGAAAGAAGACTCCTAAGGCTACAATCCGTATGCTTAGTGGAAAGATCGTGAGCGTGAATACGGGCAGGACGCTCATACCGGAAGGCGACCAAATCATCGATGCTCGTAATAAATTCGTGATGCCGGGGCTTTGGGACATGCATGTTCATTATACCACTTCAACGGACGGACTTCTGTTTCTCGGTTGCGGAGTCACCAATGTGCGCGATATGGGTAATGCCGAATCCATCGTCGATAAGAAAAAGGAAATCGATGAGGATGTAGTGCTGGGTCCGCGACTGCAGGTACTTAGTGGCTTCATCGATGGAAACGATGAATATGCAGGACCTGTCGGCCAAAAAATAAATTCTGTCGAAGAAGGAAAAGTCGAGATAAAAAAATATCACGATGCAGGATACCAGCAGATCAAGCTCTACAGCTCCATCAAACCGGAGTGGGTGAAACCGCTGGCGAAGGAGGCCAAAAAGTACGGTATGCGCGTGTGCGGCCATGTGCCTGCTCATATGCTTGCCGGTGAGGCTATACAAGCCGGGTACGATGAAATACAACACGCGAACATGATCTTCCTTAATTTTTACGGAAGAGAACTGGATACACGCACACCAATGCGTTTCACAGTCGTAGCCGAGAAAGGAGCCTCTTTCGACTTCGACTCCGATGAATTCAAGAATTTCATTGATATGTTGAAAAAGCGTAAGACGGTTATCGACCCGACAGTGACTGTATTCGAAGCCATGTTCATGGCTGAGGAAGGAAAAATCGATCCGGTTTATGAAAGCACTGCAGATCGGTTTCCGCTCAATATGCAACGCGGGCTGAAATCTGCCGGAGGGCTGTCGGTACCCAAAGGCATGGAAGAGACCTACAAGAAATCTTACAACGCTGTTTTGAAAATGACCAAAGTGCTTTTTGATAACGGGGTCACGATTGTACCGGGGTCGGACGGATTCGCAGGATTCACGTTACAGCGCGAGTTGGAGAATTATGTACGCGCGGGCATTCCCAATGCCGAAGTACTGAAGATCGCTACGATTACCTCCGCACAAGTAGCTGGAAAAGAAGATCGGTATGGCACTATCGAGCCTGGAAAAATTGCGGATATCATCATCATCGATGGCGATCCGACTGAACACATCGAAGACATACGCAGAGTGGAAACAGTCATCAAGAACGATGCGGTTTATGAAACGAAGGATCTGCTTGAAGCCATCTCAATCGGTTATTTCAAGTGAGTAACAGGCGCCGATTATTTACTGGCTGAAAAGCCATAAGTATATTCCTTAAAGGCTAAGGAAAAAGGTTCTAGCCTACTCGAATACACTCAAATCGAAGCTTGTCGATTCGCGTTCGATGCGGTCGGCATAACGGACCAGTTCATACAGGTCATTGAAATCAGCGTTATTCGAGTTCTCCAGTGGAACAGAATAGGAAAGGGCATAATAGTCCTCAACCTCTATCACTTCATAATTTCCGTTTTGCTTCTCTGTTTTCACTGCGGCCATGATTGCCGTGGACTTCTTGAACAGATACGCAGCCACTTCAAGCCTGAATTTTCCTGGATAACGCTCATTCCTGACTTTCAGATGAAACGGTCCCCGACGGTCATCGTCTTCCTTCAATTTCATCACCGCACGAATGATGAACTCCGTGTGATCCAGATTGGGTTTATAATAATATTCGCATGTATCCATCAAGGAACGAACCATGGATTGCATGATCTCCATCACTGTATGACGAGACATGCCGATCATGGATTGTGGCTCGAGCACATTACCTGATTCAATATTCCCCATGAATCGATGATGCTCGAATTGCGACTGCAATGGCTTGTCAATCACTGCTGGCATAGACTCGACCTTTTCAGAAGTGGACGCAATGCCGTCTTCGTTGATGGAATCCACTATGTCGAACGCCTTTACAAATTCGTTTATACTGGTAAACAATCGGTGTACCTGATTCACCTCCAATGTTCTTTGGATATACGGGTAAAATACATGGATCTTGTTATCAAAACCTACATCCTGATATGATGTCATCTGGCGGTGGCTTAGTGAATTTATCCTGTCAATCCGACCGGTTCGCTGCTCCATATCCGTACAATTCCAGGCTATTCCGTAATGATAAATGTTCTGACAATAGGTGTGCAGATCCTCTCCCTCGCGAAAAATATCCGTGGTGATCAATGCATATGGGAAGCCGGGCATTCTGAATTGAGACGCCCATTTGCTTTTGTTCTTTTTAATTCCCGAAAGTCCTTTGATCGGGCTTTGATAGAGAAGTTTGGTTTCGATTTCCCTGAGTGAATCGCTCTCTGGAAAATTAACAGCCCTGATCAAGCGATAATCCCTTACCACCGTCTTCAATTCAGCGGTGACCAGTCTGAAAATGCTGATATCGTCTTTAAGGATGCTTTCAAGATTTTCGCTCTCATCGCCATCAGCATGAGCGGCGATGAATACAGGCAAGAAACCGCTGCCATTCCTTAAAATACTTCGGATAATGGTCGATAAGATCTTTAACTCATGAAACAGTCGTTCATTGCCTAGTGGCTTGTATGAAAGTATGAACTCCCTTACCTCCGCTTCCAGTATGCCGGTCATCAAACGCGTCATCAAGGTGCTTTTGAATAACATTCCCGGAAATTCTGCTTCTTCAAGCTCCTTATCATGGTAATGGTCTTCAGAAGCATGCTTGATGAAAATTTCCTGGATCTCCTTCAGGTCGCTTTGGTCTTTCGCGTGTATGTTCTTTTTCTTTAACGGTTCCGCATTGAAGTCTGCTATCTGAAAGTGTCTGTTGACCTGAAAAAAATTCAAATCAAACCAATCGACCTGATAGATACGCTTACGCTTGAAATTCCCTCCGGCTGGTGTTTGGAAATATTGATGAAAGAAATATGAATCGTCTTCATCAGCTTCGAATTCCGCAGCCTCCGCTTGATCGATAAGCTTCGACCATGCCCCATATTCGATTTTCAAAAGCCCGTACGCCATCGAAATGAACTCCGACTTATACGTGGTCAATCGTAACTGCCGCATCAATCCTGCCCTGAATTCTCCATCAGGATCTACGGACCTCAGATGATTATAGATATAATAAAGACCGGTCTTCAAAAGACCGGGCAGGTCTCCGTCTTTCCTGAT
>JBJSZR010000004.1:0-5156 GCA_046090385.1 Bacteroidota bacterium | reverse complement strand
CGCATGTCCTTGCATCAAAAACATTCTTTTGGAATGGGCTCACTTCATTTTCTGATTTCACCGGAGCCAACACATCACAACCCCTCCCGATCGAACTGCATTATCAGTCGGTGTGGCTGAGAATGAAAGCAGTTCGATCGGGAGGGGTTGTGATGTGTTGGCTCCGGTGAAATCAGAAAATGAAGTGAGCCCATTCCAAAAGAATGTTTTTGATGCAAGGACATGCGAGCCTGAAGTTCCGGTGATGTTGAAGATCCCTGATCCCGGACAACTGCTCCACAAGGCTGTTCCGGTAGAGGTGCTGTATTTCACGGGCAGTAATGTTCCTGCGCCAATGATTTCAAGAGGATTCACATACGTATACCTGGCGTCGTATTGAAGGTTTGATGCAAGTCCAGTGGGTTCCATGCTCCAGTAACGATTCAGGTAATTGGTGGCGATCAGAAAAGGTTGTTTGCCAAAAGTCACCTTCGACTTTACTGTGGCTCCTGCTGCTGTGCCTGCCTGGAAGTCCAGCTCGATAGGAGTGTATTGAATGGAATCTCCTAACGGGAATAAGTATGCGTTATCCGTATTCGTGTAACGGATGAAGTATCCGTTGACAGTGTTTATGTGTCCTCCGATTCCGGCACCTGTGATCGTTCCATTCGAAGTGTTTGTGCCCATTACCAGAGTGCGACCATTGAGATCGATGATCCCGTCACTGAATAGTAGTCCTTGGGTTGCAGTCACATCTGTGAGAAGCCTCAATGAATTATTGTTCCTGCTGTTGTTCATGTGCAACGTTCCAATCTGCTGAGGATTCGGCGCAGTTATATGTTGCATCACGGATGCATTGAAGCGTAAGGTGCCCGTTCCGAAAGAAGGTATGCCATTGTTGTTGATGTCGCCATATATGCCAAGATCGAAAGCAGGATTGACAGTTACAGATGAGGATGCTTGCATGTTGAGATTGCGACAAACAGAAATTCCATTACTGCTTACTGTAGGGAAGTTGCCGCCTATCGGGCTTGTAGTGATCAGGACATCCGTGCTGCTTGTCGGCACCAGTTTGCAACCCCAGTTTGTCGGTGTATCCCAGTTATTGGTGTACCCTAGCCACTGTCCTGGATTTTCAATTTCAGCGATTACCGGCACTCTGGCTCCACTTGTACATCCATTGGCAATGGCTTGAGCATAATAAGTGGTAGTGGCAGAAAGTACAGGTGTCTGGAAATTATTCCCTGTTCCAAGAATGTTTCCGCCAGACGCATTGGCGAACCATTGTACGTTTCCTGTGCTCGCTGTTGCACCAATGAACATAGGAGATGTACTGCAACCAATGGAGTCTTGGGTGGAGGTGATGACGGGAATCGACTGGACAGAAAGAGTAAGGGTATCTGAAATCCCGGTACAACCGTTGGCAATTGAAACAGGAGTGATAACATACATGACCTGTCCCATCAGTCCGGTTCCCGATTGAATCAGGTTTGCATTGATGATATTGCCGCTTCCCGATGTTGCTCCGCCAAGACCGGCTGAAGCTCCTGCAGTAGTCCAGCTGAAGGTGGAGGCCAGATTTGCACTCAGGTTGAATCCAGCTCCTGTTCCGCTACAAAGTGTATCATCTGCAATGGGATTCAGAACCGGTCTTGGGTTAATGGTGACATTAACCGACCTGATTGTACTGCAGCCATTGACGTTCTCGGTTCCTTGTATGTAATAAGTGCCCGATGTGGTGACGGAATCGGGCGATGGTAGGGCAGTTGTTGCGGCTTGGTTCGTCCAGTAGCTGTAATTCAATCCGAATGCCGACCCTGCAGTGACCGTGGGTGATGTAAGGTTCACTGCGTTAGGTGCGCACACTGCGACAGGTGCAGTAGTGGCGACGACAGGATTAGGATTCACAGTAACAGTTACACTGTCCCATTGCGATTGGAGACAGAATGATGCATTTGCATAAACAAGATTCTGTAATTGATAGGTGAACGTTCCAGGATTGGAAGTTGGAGTTATGACAGTGATACTGTCTGCATTGGCGTTCGTTGTGGCCGTTGTATTCACGCCATTTACACTGTAGTAGAAGGTATATGGCGGATTTGCACCTTGAGCATGGAAAGTGACCAAGGAAGTGTTTCCACCCTGACATACAGTAGGTGTAGCGACTATGCTTCCAATGCTGCTGAGGTTGACTGTCAACTCTGTGCTTTCAACTCTTGGGCAACCGTTATTGCCTGTCACAGTAGTGAGGTAGGTGATAGGACCATTTGGCACAAGGTTGATCTTGTTGGTGGTAGCTCCTCCGGGAGTCCAGTTGTAGCTGAATGAATTCGTCATAGATACACCTGATACGACGAAGTTAGGATTGCCGGAAAGTGGTCCCGTGCCGTATGCGGTAGTGGTCGCATTGAGGACGGTAGGAGAATTATCAGGTTGATCCATCTTGTAATAAGCGACAAGGTTCGTTGTGACGGTCGGATAGTTGGTGTTCATATCCGTAGCGATTTGTCCGGCCGCCAGTGGGGTATTGAAAATGCGCACCTCATCCATCTGGCCATTCCAGAATCGAGTGCCTCCTGCCCATCTGCCAAGACGCAAAGACTGTGTTCCGTCGTAGCGTATGCTGCCAAGATTCCACGGGGTTGTCGATACCTGTGCCCCATTGATATAGGCCGTAAGAGCAGTGTTGCTTTTTACCAATGCTACATGCTGCCATACGTTTGCTGTCAGGCTGAAAGTGACCAACGAGGAGCCATTGGGAGTGTAGCAGATGAATTGATATTGATTGGTATTGGCCGCATTCTGTGCGCAGGTCCAACTTAGGCCGGTGAATGCCGAATGGTTATTATCAATGATAGTTGCTGAAGTGGATTGTATGGAAGAGGGGCGGAGCCAGAATTCGATCGTGAAATTCTGGTGATTGAACCAACCTCCCAGATCAGCACTTTGGGAATTACCGTCAAGTCGGAGTGCATTATTATACGTCGAGGGCACTGCTGTGAGTTCTACAGATGCGCCTTGACAGATGGGCGAAGTGTTTCCCAGAACGCTCAATACAGGAGGATCTGTGTTGCGGAATACCACATGATTGATGGCGTTCGAGCAGTTGAAGGCATCGGTGATTGTGGCTGTATAAGTTCCTGGTTGGTTAACGGATCGCACAGCATTCGTGCTTCCGTTTTCCCATGTCAGATTGCCATTTCCGCTGGCAGTGAGTTGTATACTGCTTGTATTGCAATTCAGTTCAGGACCACTTGCTGATATGCTGCCGGAAGGAGCGTTTCTCACGGTGACTGTGACTGGCCTGATGTCATTACACGTAGTAAACCGCGTGGCTCTTATATAGTAAGTTCCTGATCCGACGCTGCGTGGATTGGTGATAGCTATCGTGCCTGCAGGATCACTCCAATAGCTGATGGCCATGTCCGGCGATGTTCCGGCAGTGATGGATGCGGCTGTCAGGTCGACAGTCGCTGGGCTGCATACTTGTGCAGGAGGATTTATTACAATTACAGGCAGTTTTACGTAGGTCTTGTTGGAGAGGAAGGTGATTCCTGAACATCCGTTCAGTCCTGGAGTGATAACGCAGGTCACAGTGTCGTTATTCCCCAAAGAGTTATTCGTGTAGTTGGCTGACAGTCCGTTTTGTACGGTAACACCATTGACCTTCCACTCGAAATTGGCTGTACCTGAATTCGTGGCACCTGCTGTATAGCCACCATTATGCGGATTGTAAATGATGCCGTTAGTGATAGTTCCACCAGTATTGAAAATTGAAATGTCAGCCATCAATGGAAGCACAGTCGCATTGGAGATGCTGGTGAAGAGTAATTGACTGTTTTTATAGTAACGCACTTTATTCACACCAGCAACAAGCTCCACGCTGAGTCGGAGTATGTCGTTGGGGATATAGCCTCCTGAATATCCTCGGTCAATGCCTCCCTCTACGATACGTAATTCTCCGGTTGAGAGCATGTGGAATCCGAAACTGATCGAGGTGTTACTGCTGTTGGTATTTGTAGCACTGAGTCCGGCCACTCTTGCCTTGTTGTTTTCCGTAATTGTGAATTGGAAACCTCCATTCATGCTAACCGTATTCCAACTCCCGGCTCCTCCATCCCAAGAACCGTCTGACTGTGTTTTCAAAAGATTGTTGGTGGTTGCAACTGCATTCACAAGGTCTGTAGTTTTCCATTTTATCTCTTCGTACAGTACGTTACATGAATTCGTAACCGGAACGCCTCTTACGTACGCATCGACATTCACCGGAACAATAATTTCGTTCCTGATATTGTTTGAAATCAAGGGTGCATTTGAAAGACATCCGGCGAGATTGGCAGTCATCTCGCATTTCAGAAGGTCATTGTTTGCAAGGGCGCTGTTGGTATAGTTGAAAGAAGTTCCGTTTTGTACCGTGGTGCCGTTTACCGTCCATAGGAAGGTGGGAGCCGCACCCGCATTCAGAGTCACTGCTTCGAATTGCCCTCCGTTGAAATTCACAACCACTGCTGAGCGGACAGTGCCTCCTGGATCTGCGATGGAAACGTCCACCAATAAAGGAAGCGTAGGCACCAATAGGCTGTTGTAAACAGCGCTACTGCCTTTATAATAGCGGACTATATTGGACTCTACACTGATCCGGAACGTATCGCCAGTGATAAATGTGCCTAGTATACCAGCGTAGTTTCCGTTTTCATAGATACGGAATGATGAATTCGATTCGAGCAGGATACCATAGCGGATGGTGTTTTGGCCTGAACTTGTGTTGGTGGTACTAAGACCGATCATCCTGTTGCGATTGGTTTCAGATGCAATGAATTCGAAGAAGCCGTTATTGCTTACGGTATTCCAGGATGCTGCACCGCCGTCCCATCCTGTGGAAGTTCCGGTCTTGACCAATTCGTTGGTGCCGATCACATTGACATTCGTGGTTTGGTCACTGGTCTTCCATTTCACATCTTCACGAACCCTTGTACATGCGGAAGGCACCGCGATGCCACGTATGGCAAAATCGATATTTGTTATGCTGGTAATGGTATTGATCAGGATATTGGAGACTATGGGAGAAGCGTTGCAACCAGGCAGTGATGATACAGCAATACAACGAATCGTATCATTGTTCTGAAGCGACAGTGCCGAGTATGTATTAGAGGTGCTGCTTTGTGTTGTCGTACCGT
>JBJSZR010000003.1:0-2556 GCA_046090385.1 Bacteroidota bacterium | reverse complement strand
AAACCGAAAGTGGCGAACAACCGATTTGATTTTCCGGTGCACCTGGATTACCCAGATCAACGGGAGTTGTATCAGGTATTCCGAAATTTATGAGCGGCGTGCTGTAAGTCAATGTGCACAGATCACTCACAATCGTAAGTGTGATGCTTCCACTCGGCTGGGCATTGAAATGAACCAGGGGATTTTCAAGTGTACTTGTCCTCCCGTCAGCGAAGTCCCAAAACCAACCTGTAGCACCTGCCGAATTGGCAAAGAATTGCACATCGACTGGTAACGTATTCCCGCTGGTAATGGCATAGAAATTAGCTCCGAATGGAGGGAAATATATGCCATTTGTCTGCATTGTTGAGTATGTACAACCATCAGCCGTTGTGATCGTCAGGCGCACACTATGATACCCGCCAACCGTGAAAACGTGACTTGGATTTCGCGAGGTGTCAGTGGTTCCGTCTCCGAAATCCCAGAGCCAGCTTACGGCATTATTGCTTGTATCAGTGAATTGAGCTGAATAGGGAGGGCAAATGGAGGTGATTTCATGGTCGAAACCTGCCCATCCTCCAAGGACGTGGAAAGTCCTGAAGTTGTCGATTGTCTTTACACAAGATCCACCTGCACTTATGGTTTGCAGTGATACACTGTATAGACCCGGACGCGTGTAAGTATGGTAGGGGTTCTGCTGGTTAGAGCTCGTTCCGTCCCCGAAATCCCATCTCCACGATATCGCGCCCAAAGTAGCATCAGTGAATTGTGTTGTAAGTGGTGCACACCCGACAGTTGTATCAGGAGCAATGTAATTCGCAGTGGGGTCAAGTGTCTGGATGTAATTGTTCCTGAAGGTCGTATCCATGCAAATACCATCGCTAACCACCAATGTGACCGGATAGGTTCCTGCATTGGGGAAGCTAACGGATGGGTTCGCCTGAGTCGAATTCGTTCCGTTTCCGAAGTTCCAGTTGTACGACATATTATTACCCTGTGAAACGGAAGTGAATTGAACCTGCATTGGAGGACAGCCCATCCTTACATCGGAAATGAATCCGGCTTGTAGATTGGAAACACGTATGGTATCCCTCAGTACTATTGTCTCGCTACAACCGTTACTGTTCCAGCACTTGAGTGTTACAGAAAACGTACCCGCAGCGTAATAGGTATAATTGACTGTCGCTGAGCGGTCAAAGGATGTGCCACCATCTCCGAAGAGCCACTGACAACTGTCGTATCCTGTGGTGAGATTGCCGAATGTGACTCGAAATGGCGCACACCCCATCTGGTTACTGATGTTGAAACTCACCTGTGGTTTTGGAAACACAGTTACCTGTCTTGTTGCAGAGAACTGACAACCTGTCGAATCGGTTATTAATAACTGCACTTGGTAAGTTCCCGGATTGGCATAAACATGTGGCGGAGGAATCACATTTCCGGAGGTAGTGCCGTCTCCCAGATTCCAGGTGCAGGCTGCGATATTGTAATTCGGATTTCGGAACGTTATGGGCTGTCCCATACAAACACTGTCCTCATCGACTCCGATCGATACATAGTATCCTGCTCCGATACGTATGTTGAGAGGTACTTCCGTGGTATCGATACATCCGTGATCGGATGTCAGTATTACGGAAACATTGTAGCTTCCAGGTGAGGTATATTGGTGTGAAGGTGATGCGGAAGTAGAGCTCCTGCCGTCACCGAAGTTCCAGCGATAAGAAGTGATTCCGTTTGTGGAAGTATTGAATTGAAAAACTGTGTTGGTGTTGCATGAAAAAGTCGTATTAGCGTTCACTGTCGCATCCGGTTCAGGAAACACGGTCACATAGGCGGGCCTGGTGATCTGGTCAGTGCACCCGAAGCCATTCGTCGTTAAAAGCGTGATGTTGTATTGTCCAGCCTGTGTAAAAGTGTGGTCGGGATCCGCGATGGTTGATGTTGTTCCATCATTGAAATCCCACAAGTATGTCTCGCCAGGCTGTTGCTGATTATCGAAATGGAAAATATTACCGTCCAGGCACTGCGCAAGGGATCCGTTACCGGTGAAGGCGGCGACGGGGGTATCATGTACGGTGATGAAGTTTGAAATGGTCAGTGTGTCGGACTGGCCGTTTGATTCCCGTGCGATGAGTGTTACAGTATAAGATCCCGGTCGATTGAAGGTCATCACAGGATTCACATAGTTGGAGACGATATTACCCGGATTGAAGATCCACTGGTAGGTAAGCGGACCTGCCCCTGTCGACAAATTGTCGAAGCGGATATTCAATGGCACACAGCCACTGACCGTTGCTGAGGTGAAATCAGCGTTGGGGGTTGCAAACCCTGCTTGAGCCCATAAAATGCTCAGTAGTGTAAGCAACCCGGTCCGGGTTACCTTTTTCATCATCATCGAAAAAAAGTTTCATTCGTTTCTTTTTTTGGCTTTGGGACTGCAATGACAATCCTTGCCAGGTAATAACTTCAACTTTTCAGCCGGGTCCCTTTTGGTCGTAGGGATCAGGATAATCGGATGAAGGCAATCATTGAACCGGCTAATTACTTAGCCTGCACCAAACGATTCCCCTTGGTCAT
>JBJSZR010000002.1:0-3231 GCA_046090385.1 Bacteroidota bacterium | reverse complement strand
ACCCATCCGTGCCGCCCACGGATGGGTTCTTTTGTTGACAAGGAAGTCTGTATTCTAACCTTCGAAGTGCCGGCTCTTTATACCGAATCGTTCACCGAAATCATCAAGGACGTTCTATTTCATCCGGCTTTCGACCAAAATGACATCGACCGTATTAAATCGAACCAAAAGAACTATGTGGACGAAGTTATCAGGCAATCATCGGATGAGGAGTATGGAAAAAAATACCTGGAATATGTGCTTTTCAAAGGGACGCCTTATCAGCACTTGAAGCAAGGCACTTCGGCAAGTCTGGCATCCATCACGAGAGAAGATGTAGTCAACCACTATGCCCGTTATTTCACCAGGAACAACGTGATGGTCGGCGTTGCAGGGGAGATTCCTGAATATTTCGATTTGAAATTCCTTGAAACAATGAAAGAGCTGAGTGACTCTGTCCCCATGATTCCTCAGGACATCAATCCTGTGCAGCGTACAGGACAGAATGTGACGATCATTTCCAAAAAAGGCGCGCTTGGTTCTGCCATTTCCGCAGGTTTCCGAATGGATATCAACAGAAGCTCTCAAAAGTTCGCGGCACTGATGGTGGCCAACTCATGGCTGGGCGAACACAGAAAATCCTACTCGAGGCTGTATCAGAAAATCCGTGAGGCGCGTTCCATGAATTATGGAGATTACACGTATGTCGAGTGGTATGAGAACGGTGGTGGCAATATGCTTCCTCCTGCGGGAACCCCCAGGAATCTGAATTATTTCAGTATCTGGTTGCGTCCAGTGCAAACCGCAAAAGGGCTCAAGTCGCAATACAAGGAGCTCGACAGTATCGAAGTAGGCCATGCCCCCTTTGCGATGAGAATGGCATTGCGTGAATTCAATGACCTTGTTGAAAAAGGGATGAATACTAAAGAGTTCGAAAGCACACGCGAATTCTTGCGGAGTTACTCCAAACTTTATGTAGAAGGGATGTCAAAGAAATTGGGATACGCGATGGATTCGCGCTTCTATGGACGGATAGATTGGATCAGTGAACTTGATGACGAGCTTTCCAAACTCACGCTGGACCAGGTGAATAATTTGATGAAGTCATTCTGGTCGGGGGGAAACATGGAATGGGTCATAGTCACGGATGAATCAGAGGTAAAGAGCCTGTACTTCGCTCTTTTGGAAAACCGCTATGCTCCTATTTCATATTCGAACGGACTGAAATCCTCTCTTACACCTGAAATCCTGCAGGAAGACGAAGTGGTGAACAATTATCCGTTCAAGCCATTGGATGTCAGAGTGGTGGAATCACAGAATACTTTTAAAGGAGAGTGAGTATTTCAATGAGGTGGTCTGCCGTTAAATCAACAGCGCTGCAGGCGGATTTCTAATCAAGACGAGGATTTTGCCTCAGTCCCGATCCGTTCATCGCAAGCGGATCAGAGATTTGAAAAGTTTGACTACATTGGAATCTTATCGAAAATACAATTCCAAAATGGGTCGATTCATTATTTTTTTATCGGTTTTTGCGCTGTGTTTTTTGCCGTCAAATGCTCAATTGACCGGCACAACCCTTACTGGTGCGCGTGTCAATACAACCAATCTGAGCACGACCATCACTTCCAATAATTCGTTTGTAGTTGCTTCATCGCCGAATGGAAACGTCTATCAGATAGAACTGAGAAAAGCAGGAAGCCCGACCATTGTTCTTGCTGATGGTTTCAACCAATTCAACATATATTCAGCTGCAGTAGTTCAGAACCCGAGCACATTGGCTTTCAGTCCTTTTTCAATTCCTTATAACGCTGCTCCGGGAGTTTATTCTCTGTATGTAGGTTATCTGGATCCCTTACTTCAAAATCAATTCTATCCAGCGTCTTCCTTCGATTCACTTCAAAACGTCTTCACCATCTTGCCTCCTGACGGTTACCTGCAAGGAACTGTTTTTGAAGACCTCAATGAAAACGGTGTTCAAGATGCCGGAGAGCCCGGAATAAACAATGGCATTTTGAATGTCACTCCAGGCGGACAATTCCCCATATCTTCCAATGGCACCTTCTCAATTCCAGCATCAAACGGAGCTGTAACGATAACATGGTCAAGGAGCAGTTCGAACAACATGTACCTTACGAACAACACACCCTCCTACGCCGTTACCGTGAACAATGCCAATGTCACGCAATTGAATTTTCCGCTGAAACGGAAACTGAAATTCGTTTCTCCCAATCAGCTCATTGCCGGACAAACAATCCGGGTGACTATCGTAGGCGATACCATGGTGAGTCAGCTTTCTATGGCAAGATTCTTTAGGAATTCCGGAGGAGGCTCAACGGTATATACATCCAGCGGAAATATTTCCGTCATAGATAGCAGCACGATCAGTATCAGGCTTAGTGTCCCCTCAGTTACTGGACCATACAACGTCTATGTCTATAATACCGGCAGCAGTTCCAACCCGAATTTCGGATATCATTATCTGTACAATGCACTCACTGTTATTCCTTCAACTGCGACCATATCCGGAAAAGTCTATTACGATTCGAACAACAATGGGTTGTATGATTCCGGCGAGCCACCACTGGCTGGACAACAGGTCCATCTCATGCCGGATGACGCCTATGCTATTACCGATAACAACGGAAATTATTCAATAGGAGCCACGTTCGGCAATCATACAATTTCCATGGGAACTCCTAACGGACAGTTAGCCTTGGGTTCCGGACCTGCGTCATACACCTTCACCAGTTCCGGCCCGGTGAGTGGAAAAGACTTCGGTCTGCTTTCGACCAATCCTGCTTATTCCAGTACCACGCGCCTGATTCCGACCCGACCGCGTTGTAACACTAATAATATCTATACTCTTCGTGTCACCAACACTGGAAACATTCCTTACAATGGCCGTGTTTATCTGTTGCGTGATCCGCTGACCGTTTGGAATGGCTCTTCACCTGTCGCCTCCGGCTCGACAGCCACAGGTGATACGATCTGGTGGAATTTGCAGAATCTGCAACCATTCATTCCTGCATCCATTAATCTTGCTCTGCTAATGCCGGGTCCGGGAACCACTATTTATAATCGGGCTTACTTCGATGCATACGATCCGGGAAATGTCACACAATTGACCTCCACCCAAAACATTGCAGAACAGGTGCTTTGCAGCTATGACCCGAATGACAAGTCTTGTACACCTGAAGGGATCGGCACCGAGCATTACACCCTTATCAACCAGGAGCTGGAATACCTGATCCG
>JBJSZR010000001.1:0-5456 GCA_046090385.1 Bacteroidota bacterium | reverse complement strand
ATTGGGTGATGGTGCCCAATGTCTATGGCATGAGTCAGTTCGCCGACGGCGGCATCATGAGCACCAAGCCCTATATCTCGGGTTCGAATTATATCCTCAAAATGAGTGATTACGCCAAGGGGGATTGGTGTGACGTGTGGGACGCATTGTTCTGGAGGTTCATCGTAGCCCACCGTGATTTCTTCCTGAAGAATCCCCGGCTCAGCATGATGGCGCGTCAGGCCGATAAGATGGACAAAGCAAGACTGAACCGTCTGCTCGATCGTGCAGAAACCTATCTCGCATCCCTTTCCTGAAAAAAGAAAGCCCCCGCGGTTGCAGGGGCTTGATTGCTGGGAGTTGTCTCGGTTTCTGGCAAAAGCAAAGAATCAACTACCGCATGCAATACAACTGTCTGGATCGTCGAGCGAGCAGGCCATCTGAGCCATTGCTTCTTCACGTGTGATGGCTGCCGGGCCATCAGCCATGGAGTAGGCAGGCGCTGCAACCTTGTTCGTCTCTTGCGCAACCTGTTTGAGGATGCTTTGATCGATCGTGAATTTGATGGCGTCGGCAGCCGACTTGGAACGCAGGTAATACATTCCGGTTTTCAGACCTTTCTTCCAAGCATAGAAATGCATGGAGGTGAGTTTGGCATAGTTCGGGTCGGATATGAAGATGTTGAGCGACTGACTCTGATCGATGAACGCACCACGGTCGGCTGCCATATCGATGATGGCGCGTTGCTTGACTTCCCATACCGTCTTGTAGATTTCCTTGAGTTCCTGAGGAATTTCGGCAATGCCTTGTACGGATCCATTGGTGGCGATGATCTTGCTCTTCATGTTCTCATTCCAGAGACCGAGTTTCACGAGGTCCTTCAGAAGATGTTTGTTTACGATCGTGAATTCTCCGGAAAGAACACGACGCGTGTAGATGTTCGAGGTATAAGGCTCGAAGCACTCGTTGTTTCCGAGGATCTGTGACGTGCTCGCAGTAGGCATTGGAGCCAATAACAAGGAGTTGCGGATACCGTGTTTGATCACATCGGCCTTGAGTGAATTCCAGTCCCAGCGGTTAGTAGGCGTTACACCCCACATATCGAACTGGAAGATGCCCTCTGAGGTTGGAGAACCTTTGAAAGTTTCGTACGGACCGAATTGCTGCGCCTCTTCCATGGAAGCGGTCATAGCGGCAAAATAAATCGTTTCGAAGATATCGCGGTTCAGGTTGCGCGCCTCGTCGCTCTCGAAAGGCATGCGGAGCAGGATGAATGCATCGGCTAGTCCTTGTACACCGATTCCGATCGGACGGTGACGCATGTTACTGCGACGAGCTTCTTCTACCGGATAGTAGTTAATGTCGATGATTTTGTTCAGGTTGCGAGTGATCACCTTGGTAATGTCGTACAAGCGCTGGAAATCGAACTCTCCGTTCTGTACGAAACGTGGCAAAGCGATGGAAGCCAGGTTACAGACAGCGATTTCATCCGGGGCAGTGTACTCGACGATTTCAGTACAGAGGTTGGAACTCTTGATGGTGCCAAGGTTCTTCTGGTTGCTCTTTTCGTTGCAAGCGTCTTTGTAAAGGATGTACGGCGTGCCTGTTTCAATCTGAGATTCTAGTACTGCGAACCAAAGTTCCTGCGCTTTGATGGTCTTGCGAGCACGGCCTTCACGTTCATAGCGGGTATAAAGTTCTTCGAACTTCTCGCCGTAACAGTCGGCCAAGCCGGGAGCCTCATTCGGGCAGAACAGACTCCAGTCGCCATCAGCTTCCACACGCTTCATGAAGAGGTCGGAGATCCATAGCGCAAAGAACAGGTCGCGGGCACGGAGTTCTTCTTTACCATGATTTTTCTTGAGATCAAGGAATTCAAACACATCAGCATGCCAAGGTTCTAGGTAAATGGCGAAAGAGCCTTTACGTTTACCGCCACCCTGATCGACATAACGTGCGGTGTCGTTGAATACACGCAACATCGGTACGATTCCGTTGGAAGTACCATTGGTACCACGGATGTAAGAACCGGTGGCGCGGACATTATGGATACTGAGACCGATACCGCCGGCTGATTGTGAGATCTTGGCGCAGTTCTTCAGCGTATTGTAGATGCCGTCAATGGAATCGTCCTGCATCATGAGCAGGAAACAAGACGATAATTGTGGCTTGGGTGTACCTGAATTGAAAAGGGTAGGAGTGGCGTGAGTGAACCAGCGCTCGCTCATGAGGTTGTAGGTCTCTATGGCTGACTCGATATCTTCCTTGTGTATGCCGACAGCTACACGCATGAGCATGTGTTGCGGACGCTCAGCGACTTTTCCATGCATTCGGAGGAGGTAGGATTTCTCCAGGGTTTTGAAGCCGAAAAAATCATAGCCAAAGTCACGGTCATAGATGATGCTTGAGTCGAGCAGGTCACGGTTATCCCAGATGACACTGAAAACATCATCAGCGATAAGCGGAGCGTTTTTACCGGTATGAGGATCGACATACTCGTACAGGTCCTTCATAGTCTGAGTGAAGGACTTTTTGGTGTTTTTGTGCAGATTGCTGATGGCAATGCGTGATGCAAGCAATGCATAGTCCGGATGGCGGGTAGTCAGTGATGCTGCGGTCTCGGCGGCGAGGTTATCGAGCTGCGAGGAGGTTACACCGTCATAAATGCCTTCGATGACTTTCTGTGCGACCAGGAAAGTATCGACATGTTCTGAAAGGCCGTAAGCCAGTTTCTGGATACGCGCGGTTACTTTGTCGAATCGGACGGCTTCCTTGCGGCCATCCCGTTTGATGACGAACATGAGGCGGGTTTTGTTAGGGGGTTGGTATTAGGAAAGATAATCTCAGAAAATGCCGGAGGGAACAGAAAACGGTTGATTGTGGTGTGACTTGTCAACCGTTTTCTGTTAATGTCCGCTCCGATCAGAAGTCTTCGTCCAGTTTGAATACGTTCTCTTCCTTCTGCTGACCAACGGCCGCCTTCTTGTATTCGCTTACGCGTTTTTCGAAGAAGTTGGTCTTGCCCTGCAGGGAGATCATTTCCATGAAATCGAACGGATTCGTGCTGTTATAGACTTTGTCATAACCAAGTGCGAGGAGGAGGCGGTCGGCCACGAACTCGATGTATTGGCACATCAGCTTGGAGTTCATGCCGATCAGGGATACAGGCAGTGCGCTGGTAACGAACTCGTGTTCGTAGCTTACTGCCTCTTTGATGATTTCATACACCCGATCGCTGGAGAGCTTCTCTTCAAGCATACTGTAGAGGAGGCAAGCAAAATCGCAATGCATGCCCTCATCACGAGAGATGAATTCATTGGAGGTGCTCAGACCCGGCATCAGACCGCGCTTTTTGAGCCAGAAAATGGAGCAAAAGGAACCGGAAAAGAAAATGCCTTCAACAGCGGCAAACGCCACTATGCGTTCAGCAAAGGTGCCGTTGGCGATGAATCGCATGGCCCAGTCAGCCTTTTTGCCCACAGCCGGAACCGTATCAATGGCGCTCAGCAGGTAGTTTTTCTCCTGAGGGTCTTTGATATAGGTGTCGATCAACAATGAGTACATCTCTGAGTGTATGTTTTCCATCATGATCTGGAAGCCGTAGAAACAGCGGGCTTCGGGCAGTTGGACTTCACGCATGAAGTTGACAGCGAGGTTCTCGTTCACGATACCGTCACTGGCAGCGAAGAAGGCCAATACATGCTTGATGAAGTGGCGTTCGTCGTCAGTCAGTCGTTCCCAATCTTTCAGGTCGGCGTGAAGATCGACCTCTTCGGCTGTCCAGAAGCTCTGCTCCGCTTTCTTGTACATCTCCCACAAGCGAGGGAATTTGATAGGGAAAAGGACGAAGCGGTCTTTGTTTTCTTCCAAAAGGATTTCTGCCATGGCGGAATGAGGTTATTTACGGTTGTTTTTAGATTCTTAGGAACATTCAGGGGAGAAGATTCCCCGCTCCCACCTTCGCTTTTTTTAAAAGCATCGGACTGGAGAAAGGTGTTAATCCCTGAAGTCGAGGTACTTGGTTGCGACGAAAAAACTGTCGACGACCAGAACAAAAATTGCTCAACGATTCTGAAACTGCAAGAGGGAACTTCCTTTTTTATTGACAATTATCCGAAGGGGGTGTTTACAATTTGCTCTTGCACGTCGAAAGTCGCTACAGTCAAGGGTTTGCGAAGGTTTGAACATGTTGTGTTGAAAATTTCAGGTCGTTATTCAAGACTTGAAATGCACCAAAAGAAGGAAGTCAACAGCTGTTTAAACGCTATCCGCTTGACATTCAAAACGTGGCGGTTTTTTACACAGATGTGGATAAAAAACACTTGCAAAAACGGGTCGCTCAAGGACGTATTTCAAAGGTTAAAAATGAAGCAATTGCAAGTCTGTCAACCCTGGTGTCAAAAGATTATCTTTGAAGTATGATCGCCATCGGTGAAACGCTTGTCTCGGAGGATGTAATCGAGAAAAAATTCGTTTGTGACTTAAACGCCTGTAAAGGAGCTTGTTGCGTCAAAGGGGATTACGGAGCCCCATTGGAGGAGGAGGAGCTGGCCATTTTTGACAAGATCTACCCCAAGGTGAAGCCCTACATGACCAAGGCGGGTATCGATGCAGTGGAGAAGCAAGGGCGTTATCTAAAGTACGACACCGGTGAGTGGGTGACCCCGTTGAACAAGGGCAAGGAGTGCGCTTATACCTACTTCGATGCTGACGGCACCGCCAAGTGTGCGGTGGAGAAAGCGTACCTGGAGGGAAAAATCGACTATAAGAAGCCGATCAGCTGTCATTTGTATCCGATCCGCGTCAATGTACAGCGTAACAAGCTTGAGGCGGTCAACTATGACCGCTGGTCGATCTGCAAGCCGGCCTGTAAACTGGGCGAGCAGCTGCAGGTACCCGTCTATAAATTCCTGAAGGAGCCACTGACGCGTAAGTACGGCAAGAGGTGGTACAGTGCGTTGGAGAAGGCGGCGAAGTTGTGGGAGGAGAAGGCGAAGTAGGGTTTCATGTGGGATGGTACCCAGCCACACCAGGACTGAAGATCATTGCTCCAGCATACTAGTTGCTCTTGACTTTTTTATAGCCTTAACGATTTCTCTTTCTGAGAACCTTGATGTTTTCATAGGCTGATTGAATTCAAGTGTTCTGTCCTTTCTAACAAGTCCTATTTTAAGGAGAGGTTACACGACCAGTTCGATATACCGGGCGCTTCGACAAGTTGTTTGTCCGGACCCTTCGACAAGCTCAGGATCCTAATTCGACAGGTCTTAGGGTCTCAATTCGACAAGCTCAGGGTCCTTGATAGAAATTCTAATGATCGTGAAAATTAAAATCGTTCGTTGATCCCATCGAAACTAAAGATGCTTCGATAATAGGTTTGATCGCACCCTGAGCTTGTGGAAGGGTGCGGACTATTCACAGGGCGCTGAGCTTGTCAAGTGCCTTCTTCTCCGTTGAAAACTGCACAAAAAACCGAA